>JAXJVI010000001.1:0-1503 GCA_036308615.1 Acutalibacteraceae bacterium
TCGCCGCACAGCCCTTACAGACTTCCAACAAAGTCCTGACGAATAACGCTGTCAAGCGTCCCGCGCTCAAAGCTTCGCGCGGACAACTCAGGGATGAGCTATACATATAAGCCCTCGCGCCGTTTTACACCAACCAACGGCTCTCTTTGCCTCAAAACTTATATCTTGTTCCCGTCACAGTCTTTACAGGGGATTTTAGTTGTTATTAATTATTATATATATGGCGCGTAAAAATGTCAAGGGTTTTTTAGTTAATTGTACGGCTATTTTGACCCGAAACCGCAGGCGCTTATTCGTGATACTTGTAGGGGCAACCCTTGCGGTCGCCCGCGGATGTTGAACATAACTATAAAAAGTTATCCTTTGTTCTTTGACCTTGCGGCAAAACAGAAAACGCCCTCGGTGGCAATAAGCATATAAAGCGGAGTAAAATTGAACGGGTACCGCGCGTTGGTTTCCCAAATCAGGAAGAATAAAAACATGCCGATAACCGCGATCCTGAACATAGTCGTAACGCCGCGCTCATGTCTGCGTCTTGAGTAAAACGCGGATAACGCCATAAACGCAATCAGCGAAAACTGGAACCCGAAGCTGTACGCGAAAAACGGGAACCTCAGCTCTCCCTCGTACAAAACAAGGCTGTGGAGCGGCGTGTAATGCTGATATTTTTCAAGGTAGTTTGCGATGTAGTAGGTGCCGTCCATGTAAGTCCAGGTCGCCTTTTTTATCAGATGGGTTACCATGCCCAAAGCGCCTTTTTCGGAAATCCGCTTTTGGATCTCCTCCAGCTCCGCCTGCTGCCTTTCGGCCTTGGTGTCAAAGCTCTTTGAAAAATCGCTGTCGTCAAAGTTAAACGCGCCCAGGTCTTTAAGCCCCATCATAACCCAGTGGGCGGCAGGAAACTGATATTTGTCTGACGACTCCTCCGAAATCAAACTTGCCGATTTCAGCGCAATACTGCACGAGGCGAACAGCAGACAAAAGCTCAGCAGCACGGCCGCGCCCGCCTTAACCGCTCTGCGTAACCCAAATCTGAGCGGCAGATAAATCAGCATGGCAGGCAGCAGAATAGCAACGCTCGCCTTGATTTCAAAGCCTAAAAGGCAAAGCGCTCCGCTCAGCAGAAACAGCCAAAGCTTTTTTGCATGGCTGCCGCTCTGAACCGCGCGGACAAAAACATATGCCGTGCCCGCAACGAACGGAATTGAAAACGAATCGGTGTAAAAATACGGCGTGTAGGTGTAGTACGGAGTGAACAGCGCGCACATCATCAGCGTGAGCATGGCTTTTCTGCCTCCGAACAGCCTGCGCGAGGTCAGCACTGTAATCAGAACCGCGCCGTTTATCGCAACAGTGTTCAGTATAATCAGCGGAACACGCGTAAATGTGCCTGTAATCAGATATGTAAGCTTGTAGACCGCGGTATAAATCAGCAAAAGAACGATGGTGTTCTGGTATCTTATTCTATAGTGGTTATTAAGCGGCGAGTCAAGGCAGTCAAAA
>JAXJVI010000002.1:0-3260 GCA_036308615.1 Acutalibacteraceae bacterium
ATTATAAACAGGCTGTTTTTTGAAAAGCTCATGATAAAGCTTTGGAGTCATGTACAGATAATTGTTGATATACTGCTCGTATATTCCCGCGATTTTTGCCTCTGCGGTTCCGATTTTGCCCTTGATTTTTACGGTGTCGCCCACCTTTAGCTTATTTGTTGCCGCGTATTTTTCGTTTATCATTACGCCGCTGTCGTCAAGCGTAAGCGGATTTTTACTTTCGCGCTCCTGCAAATGAACGATTTCATCAAAGTGAGCCGTGTCTGAGAACACATTGATTGTAAGCGGCGCGGAATAGTGTTTGCCGTGCGCGTCAATAGTTATTTCCTCCTGCATACAGAGCATTGCGCGCTTTACATCCTCATCCTTTTCCGCTTTCTTTACCAGGTAATCAAGCTGCTTTTCGCTGCCGCCGTCCTTTGGAACGACAACCGCGTCATAGTGGAACACCTCGCCAAACTGTACTTCGGTGAGCGGATCGAAGCTGTTTAAGAGTCCGAATGCCGCTACGATCAGAGCGGTACAGCCTGCCACGCCGATCACGGTCATACAAAGCCTTGCCTTGTATCTGAACAAATTGCGCGCCGTCAGCTTTGCGGTAAAGCTCATATGCTTCCATAACGGCGTGATGCGTTCAAGCAAAATGCGCTTGCCCGGCTTTGGAGCTTTGGGGCGCATTGCCTGCGCGGGCTTTAGGCGGAGCGATTTTGCGCACACAATTATTGACACTGCTGTGGTGCAAAGAATAGCCGCCAGTATTCCCATGAGGATTATCGGGACGTTTAGCACAAGCGTTATGTCGCCGATGTAGTACATTATTTTATATGCGTTATAGATGATAAACGGCAATGTTGCCACGCCGATTGCCGTTCCTATTACACTGCCTGTAACGCCTGCGATAAGCGAGTAAATCACAAACTTTGCGATTATGCTTGCGTTACCGTAGCCGAGCGCTTTAAAGGTTGCGATTTCGGTGCGTTTTTCCTCGATTAATCTTGTCATTGTGGTTACGCAGACAAGGATCGCAACAAGCAGAAAGAACAGCGGAAATACCGAGGCCACGGCGTCAAGTCTGTCGGCGTTTTGCGTGAAGGTATCATAGCCGGGATTGTCGTCGCGGTTGCGCACATACCAGACCGATTTTGACATTGAATTAAGCTTCTTTTCGGTTTTCTTTAATTCTTTTTCACCGTCCTTTAGCTTCTTTTCGGCTTCGGCAAGTTTTTTATCGGCTTCTTTTTTGTTTTTCTCGTATTCGGCTTTTCCTGCCTCAAGCTGTGCTAACAGCTGATTCGCGTTGCCGTAATCGGCTTGTGCGGCATACGCAGTTTCGGCAAGCGCCGCCTGAGCGCTCAGAGCCGCTTCGCTCTCATCTATTTCCTTTTTTGCTTTGGCGAGCTTTTTCTCTGTATCAGATTTTTGCTTTGCGTATTCCTCTTTGCCTTTTTCAAGCTCGTCACGAGCTTTTTTTAAGGTTTCGGTTTTAAATACCTTTGTCCTTGATTCCGCTACCTTTTCAATTTCTTTTTTCAGCTCGTCCGACTTATCGTCGTATTCGTCGGAAAACGGTGAGTATTTGTCGGAGAAGTCGGCCTTGATATAAACCTCGTTATATTTTTCTATTTTAAACGAGGAGCTGTTTATGTACAGATATTCGTCAAGCTTGCCGTCTCCGATTTTTGTTTTACCGCGCTGATATGAGATGTACAGCGGTGACTGAACCTTGCCGACAACCTTGTAGCTAAGGCTTTTGAGCGAATCGGAAACTTTTGCGTCGCCTGCAAGTTCGGCAAATTTTATTGTATCGCCCGTTTGGTGCGATGAGCCGTTGAAGCCTACTCCTTCAACCGCGATTTCATCGGTTTTCTCGGGCAGCTTTCCCTCTAAGGTAACAAGCGTGTTGAGCTCGTCGTTCTTTTTGTATTTCTTTGGAACGGAAATAAGGTGAATAAGCTGTCCGCCCTCGTCCGCGGAAAGGCTTGCGTCGTAATAGTATGAGGGCATTACCGATTCTACGCCGTCAAGCTTTTCGATTTCGGAGATATCGTCCTCAGTGAAGCCGACAGCGGAAATTACTCGGTAATCCATGAGCTTGTTTTCGCTGTAGTAGGTTTCGGCAAGACTGTACATTGACGGACTTGTAGCCTTTATGCCAGCGAAAAAACCTACGCCGAGCGCGATTATTGCCATGATTGAGATGAACCGTGCCTTGGTGTTGCGTATTTCACGAAATGTGTTTTTTAATAGCGAGTGAGTCACGGATTGCCCTCCTTTCCCGTTTATGATAAGACATTATTTATGATTATAACCACGTTTTGATGCGCCGTTAATGCTGTTCACCTTTAAGAAAAAGTTGTACAAAGGCGCGTTGCGCACCGCCGCCGCGGTTGCGGTCGCGGTCACCACTCTATTTCGTCGATGGATTTTGGGGACGGGTTGTATTCGTCGCGGACGATTTTTCCGCTCTTCATTTCAATTACATGGTCAGCCATTGGGGTAAGCGCGCCGTTGTGGGTGATTAATACAACCGTCATTTTTTCGGTTCGGCAGGTTTCCTGAAGCTGCTTTAAAATCTGCCTGCCCGTGTTGTAGTCGAGCGCGCCCGTGGGTTCGTCGCAGAGCAGAAGTCCCGGACGCTTTGCGAGAGCACGCGCAATTGAAACTCTCTGCTGTTCGCCGCCCGATAGCTGCGCAGGAAAGTTATCTTTTCGGTCGAGCAATCCCACGCTTTCGAGCGCTTTTTCACTGTCAATCGGATTTTTGCAAATTTGGGTTGCAAGCTCAACGTTTTCCTTTGCGGTCAGGTTCTGAACCAAATTATAAAACTGAAAAACAAAGCCTATATCAAAGCGGCGGTACTCGATCAGCTGTCTGTCGGTGTAGCTGCTGATGTCCTTTCCGCGCACCAATATTTCGCCCTCGCTGCAGTTGTCCATTCCGCCGAGGATATTGAGCACCGTTGTTTTTCCCGCGCCGGAAGCGCCCACAACAACGGCAAACTCGCCTTCTTCTATTGAAAACGAGATTCCGTCAACGGCGTTTATGGTGACCTCGCCCATTTTATATCTTTTGTAAACATTTTTAAATTCAACCAAGCTCATAATATCCTCCGTGGATTATTGGTAAGTATACTCGCAGACCTGTTTTATTTTTTCGCGCAGAGCGAGAAAATCGGCAAATGCCTCGGGTTTTCGGCGCGGGTCGCGGAGTACCGCGGCAGGGTGAAGCATAGCCATCATCAGCACGCCGTTTTTCTCAAA
>JAXJVI010000003.1:0-6478 GCA_036308615.1 Acutalibacteraceae bacterium
TAACCCTACTGTTCTTGATACGAATACGCCTGAAAATTTCAAAGATCGATACCGCAAGAACAATCGGCACCGCATTATGATTATAATATTCTGTCACGCTTTGAATAAAATCATTTTCAGTTTCGCTGAGAATATAATTTTGAATGTTTGTTTGGGTATTATTATAGCTTGACAGAAAAATCAGAAAATAAACCCCGGCTATCACCGCAAAAATAATCGGTATGCGTACCTTTTCGAATGGATTATATATTTGAATATATCCGCCTAAGGCGTACAAAAAAACTCCTATACATAATGTCCTGAGTCCGCCTGCAAAGTTGTCTATCACCGAACCCGACCAAGCAAACTGTACAACCGCAAAAAGGGTGAAAAGAAAAATCTTATATTTATTTCTATCTGCTTTAATCAGATAATTATTTAAGAACAAAGCCGCAAATATGATCACCAGAAAATAATATCCGACAAACCAGGTTATGGTGTTGAATTCATTTATAACCAACATTATAATTGGGGAACCTTTGCTGAACCGAAAATATACATTAGACGCAATCACCAATACAACAGCCGCAAACGCAAGATGGGACAACAGCTTTTTTGCTGTTTTTCCAAGGTCAATATTCTTGCCCCTGTTAATCATAAAATAGCCTGAAATCAGTATAAACAAAGCGTTTGAGGTTATTCCTAAGGGCATAATAAAATCTAATAATAAAAGCTTTTTATAAAATACTGGATTATTAAAAAGTCCGTTATTAAACCGTTCCATCAAGGCGGTGTCCGTAAGCTCCGGTCTTACTGCGTGTAATACTATATGATAAGCAATTATCATAAGCATGGCAAATATTCGCAACAGCTCCATATTTGAGCTTCTCATTTTTTTGGATTCCATTATCTTACTCCCACTTAAATTTCCGATTAATATACCGTTAAAAACAAAGTCTATATCTCAGGATGGCGCTTTTTAACTACCGAAAATGCGTCATAGGCAATATCCGACGCGAGGGCTATATCCTCATCGGTAAGGGCGGCGTTTATGAAATGATTGTGGTGTGAGGCGATAAAAAGTCCGCGAGAGACGCACTCGGCAACCCACTCCTGATGGAGCATCAGGCTGTCATCATTGGCGATTCTTAAATAAAACAGCGCGGGCTCCCCCGAAACCACAAGGTCAAAGCCGTTTTCCTCCGCCGCCTTTTAAAGGCGTTTGTCAGCTTTTCACCCTTTTCGCGGAAGAGGGTCGGCGTATCAAGCTGTTTCATTTTATTAATACAGGCTATACAGGCGGCAAAGGGCACGGCGCTCATCCAGTAGGAGCCGGTAAAGGAAAGGGAGGACGCCGCCGCCTTTAAAAACTCCCTGCCGCAGGCGGCGGACATATTGTAGCCGTTAGCCAGCGCCTTACAGAAGCAGATAATATCGGCTTTAATGCCGTAATAGCGGTCGCTCCCCGCAAGGTCAAGGCGGAAGCCCGTTCTTACATCGTCAAAGATTAAAATTATACCGTGCTCGTCACAGAATTTTCTTACTGCCTGCCATTTTTCGGGGGTAGAGCAGACATTGTCGTAGAAATTGCCGTGGTCATAGGGCTGTGCGATAAGGGCAGCAATGTCTCCGCCTGTTTCCTCCCAAGCCTGTTCGAGAGCCTCCATATCGAACCACGGAACAATTATATTATTTGCCACATCCTCGGGCAGAATACCGGGGTAATCCGCCTTCATAGCCCACGGGTCGTTGCCGTGGTAGTAGCCCTTGAAAAATACCACCTTTTTCTTGTGGGTAAAGGCTCTGGCGCAGAGCACCGCAAAGGTTGTAGCGTCGGTGCCGTTTTTCATAAAATACGCCCAGTCGGCGGTGTCAACGGTATCAACCAAAAGCTCGGCACACTCAATCATTTTATATGACGGTGCGGTGGTGCAGTTGCCCTTTTTCAGCTGTTCCAATGCGGCGGCGTCTACCTCGGGGTCGTTATAACCCAGCACATTAGGCCCGTAGGCGCACATAAGGTCGAGATATTTATTCCCGTCCATATCCCAAAAATATGTACCCTCTGCCTTGGAGCTTATAAGGGGCCATTTTGTAAGGGGTAAAAACAGTCCCTCGGACGGGCCTAAATGCCCGTAAATTCCCGACGGAATTACATTAAGCGCGCGGTCAAACCACTCACGGCTTTTATTATGTGAATATTCAGGATATTTACTCATTTTAAGCTACTCCTTTAAGAAAGATAAAGCGAAACGCGGTCGAGTATGCGGTTAATATTATCCACCATAGAAAGCACGCCCGCAAGCCGTATGTTGCCCTTACACATCTCGTTAATAGTGGAAACCGTACCGCCGAACAGTCCGTAGGCTAAATCAATATCGGCAAACTCCATTATGGCACGGGGATTTTTCGCCGCTTCGTAAACCGTTTCAAAACGGTGATTTTTAATCCTTATTGTAACCTGCGCTTTATCCTTAACTCCTAAGGACACATCGCCGTCAACCGTGTTTCCCGCCGAAATCATCGCAATAGAATCGGAATTTGCAAGCCCCGAAATCGCTCCCGCCACGGTATACATTGTAAGGAGTGTGCTTTCTTCAAAAAAGGCTCTGTCCTTTAAATTCTCTTCACTCGGGCGCAAAAGCTCGGTAAGCCTGTTTGTAAGCTCGGTAAATGTCCCCAATAAAAACAAAAGCAGCTTTACCGTCCCCTTAACCGGCATACCCGGCTTGCCCTCGTTTATCATAAGATTAAACTTTTCAGGCGAGGAAAAGCTCATCTTGCAGTCGGCATTATCAGACCCCTCGGTAATTTCACAGCCGTTTTTGTCAAAATGAAAGGTTCGGCAGGGCCCGCCTTTAACATCAAAACAGACAGAAATCGGCTTTTTAATTTTTTGCAAAATTTCCTTTGCGCCGTCATCAAGCCTGCAAAGCATATGTAATGTGCCGAGCACGCCGTACATATTAGCAAAAGCCAGCGCCTTTTGTTCAATCATTTTTCTTCCTCCTTCTGCTCGTCAAGGGAGAGATAAAAGCTCGGTATAAATTCTTTCATAAATATATCCGCCTCGGGGCAGTTAAGGCGGCTTATGCCCTCTCTTATCGTCTTCTCGGCAACCTCAAACTCGCGGTTGCCCATTTTAAGCTCTTCAATGCACTTTATAAGGGCGGAAAGCTTGTCCGCCGCCTTAACAAGGCGTTTTGTATCCCTGTCGGGACTGAAAATCGGCTTAAAATCCTCCTTGAAATCCTCGGGGAGCATATCAATAAGGCTGTCCCCCGCCGCCGCCTCAATTTGCTTGTATGCCGACTTAATCTCGCTGTTATAATATTTAATGGGTGTCGGCATATCGCCCGTGATAATCTCGGTCGAATCGTGGTATACAGCCGCTAAAGCCGCTTTTTGCGGATCGGCATTACCGCCTAATCGCTTATTGTTGATAATCGCCAGCGCGTGGGCTATCTGGGCGGTTTCAAGGGAATGCTCGCTTAAATTCTCCCTGCGGGTATTGCGCATAAGTCCCCATCGGTAAATATTCTTCATCCGCGACATCATCGCATAAAAATGATTGTACAAAATTTTCACATCCTTTATTGAATATTATACCATTAACTGTTATAATATCAATAAAGAATTCTAAAAAAGGATAGGATTTAATGGATTTTTCTTATGTAAAGCATACCGCACTCCGTCCGCAAAAGGAAAAATACCTTTCAACCATTGTCATCGCCCTTATTACGGCGGCGGCGCTTTTTGTGCCGTATATAATTTTGGGCGAGGGTTATTTCATCTTTTACGGCGATTTCAATGTTCAGCAAATACCCTTTTATCAGCAATGCCACAGGGCTGTGCGCGAGGGCAATATTTTTTGGAGCTGGACTACCGACCTTGGCGCAAACTTTATCGGTTCTTACAGCTTTTATCTTCTGGGCAGTCCCTTTTTTTGGCTGACGATACCCTTTCCTAATTGGATGGTGCCCTACCTTATGGGCCCGTTGCTTATACTTAAATTTGCCTGTGCCGCCTTTACTTCATACTGCTATATAAGGCGTTTTACCCGCACCCCTCAGGCGGCTCGGTTAGGTGCTCTTTTATACGCTTTTTCGGGCTTTTCGGTGTATAACATCTTCTTTAATCATTTTCATGAGGCTATTATTGTTTTCCCCCTCTTGCTTTTATCCCTTGAGCTGTTAATTACCGAAAACCGCCGTTTTGTATTTGCCCTCACCGTGGCGCTTTGCGCGGTTACAAATTATTTTTTCTTCTTCGGAATGGTTGTTTTTACTGTTATCTACTTCTTCGTCCGCCTTTTCTCGGGGGCGATAAGGGTAAAGGCTTCCCGTTTCCTTGCGCTTGTATTTGAGGCGGTGCTGGGACTCGCCTTGTCAGCATTTCTGCTCTTACCCAGCATTATGGCGATTACGGGCAACAGCCGTATTTCGGAGGTGCTCCTCGGTTGGAACGCGATTATGTACGGCAAGGAGCAGATTTACGGCAACATTTTGGAGTGCTTCTTCTTCCCGCCCGATATTCCCGCACGCCCCGTATTTTTCCCGGGCGCCAATGTAAAATGGTCGTCCTTGGGCGGCTGGTTGCCTCTTTTCAGTATGGTGGGAGTTTTCGTCTGGTTCTCACAGCGCAAAAACCATTGGCTTAAAAGGGTAATCGGAATTTCAATTTTTATGGCGCTTGTTCCGATTTTGAACAGCGCATTTTACGCCTTTAACACCGCATATTACGCCCGCTGGTTCTATATGCCGATTCTTATGATGTGCCTTGCCACCGTTTCGCTTACGGAGGACAGCACGGTAAATTGGTCTGCAGGCTACAAGTGGGTTTTGGGAATAACGGTTGCCGTCTCCCTTGTAATAGGATTTTTCCCACAGGAGAACAAGGATAAGGACGGGCTGATTTTCGGGCTTTACTCGCAAAGCGACGACGGAATGTATGTCTTCCGTTTTTGGGTGACCTGTGCCATTGCGATTTTAAGTCTTGTAATACTCGGTATGCTTTTAAAGCTGATAAAAACCGACCGAAAGGGCTTTTACAGGGGTGCTACGGTCTGTATATGTATAATCTCGGCGGTTTACGGAAATTTCTTTATCGCCTGCGGTCGCTCCCACTCCTATGAGATTAAAGATGTTATGATTGACCAGCTTATTGAGGGGGAGGTCGATTTAGAGGATGACAGTAATTTCAGGGTGGATGTTTATGACGGGGTTGATAACACCTCGATGTATTTAGGGCTTCCGGGAATTAACGCCTTTCATTCGGTGGTTCCCGCCTCAATTATGGAGTTTTACGATTATATCGGGGTTGAGCGAAGCGTCGGCAGCCGTCCGGAAACAGATGTGCCGGCGATCCGCCCGCTTTTATCGGTAAAATACCTCTTGAACCGCAAGAACGAGGACGCCGAAAAATTTATTGACGAAGACGGCGAAACCCTGATGCCGAATTACGAATATGTCAAAACAAACGGAGGATATTATATTTACGAAAATAAAAATTATATCCCCTACGGCTTTTCGTATGATTATTATATGAGTTATGAGTTCTGTGACTCATATTCGGAATCTGATCGCTCCTCACTTATGCTTAAGGCGATACTTTTGACCGATGAGCAGATACAGAAATACGGCAATTTGCTCGATAATATAAAGGATTTAGAGCTTCCGCCCTATAGTTACCGGGAAGAAGGCACCACCCTCTCGCTTTCGGATGAGGCTATGGAATATGATTGCGGGCAGTTAAGGCAAACCTCCGCCTATTACTTTGAAACCGATAATTACGGCTTTACCGCCAAGGTTACAAGAGACAAGGAAAATCTCGTCTTCTTCTCTGTACCGTATGACGAAGGCTGGCGAGCTACCGTAAACGGAAAGGAAGCCGAAATCGAAAAGGTGAATGCGGGCTTTATGGCTGTAAAGGTGGACGCGGGGGAAAGCGAGATACGCTTTAATTACACCACCCCGGGGCTTGTAAACGGACTTTTGATTACAGGCTCAGCTTGTGCCGTACTCCTTATTTATATCCTTATTTGGAGCATTTATAAAAAGCGCCGCTCACCGGAAAATTATTATCCCGAGGGTGAACAGCTTATAAAGAAATGGCGCGAGCAGGACAGGGAGGACGCCCTCAAAATACTTGCCGAGCGTTTCCCCGAATCGCCTAAGGAAAGCATACTGGACGATAATCCGGATATTAACATCCCCCACATTGAAAACGGCTTTGACGGCGGTTTTAAGATCGATTCCGATATGCTTGACGACGGTAAGAACTGATATTATAAAAAACAGAACCGGTTGGGGCTGTAAAAAACAAATCGAGGTTTGTAGGGGTAAGATGATATTAAAAATAGCCTCCCTTGTGTAAAGGGTGCGGGTGTCCGGTGGACACCGTTGCGAAGCAACAGCACCGACCGAAACGGCAGTTGAGAGGTGGCTCGACTTTGTCGAGACGGAGGGATTGTTGTTAAAACAAAAATCAACAATAAAAA
>JAXJVI010000004.1:0-5779 GCA_036308615.1 Acutalibacteraceae bacterium
ACTTCTTTGACATATCTTTCACTCCTTCAGTAAATCCTTAAACGGTGCTTCGGTTGATACAAAAGTATCGTATGCAAAGTTAGCTCCCAATCGAAATCCCATAATAAAACTATCGAGATTTGATTCTCCGTTGACGATGCTCCAAGCATTAGAAAAATCAAGAAACTTCTTTTTGTTTTCGCCTGTGAGTGCTTCAGTCAGAAACTCTTCATTGAGCATTAGAACTTCCATCTGCTTTTGAACTGTTTTGTTCTGCTTAGTGCTTCTTGCTTGGGGATCGATGTTACCGTAATAGAATTCTTCAATAAATTTTGACATAATCTTGTTTCCTCGTTTCTGTAATTTTATTTTACGAAGAAACTTTGAAATACACAAATGTGCAAATGAAAAATATGTGTGCTTCTGCCGGTATTTCAATACTTTTTAATCAAGTCCGTTATGAACACTCGCACCAAAAAATTCTCGTTCTTCGGAACGAGAATTTTTTTATCCATTGCGAAAGCAATGGTATATCATCACACAAAGTCTTTGGGAAGCGTATCTTAATCGGCTTCGGTTAAACGGTAATGCACAGGCAGGCCGTTTTGCATTTTGATGATTTGCTCGCCCTGCATAAGGGGCTGGAAGTAGGGGATTGCCTCGTCAAGCACATGGTTTTGCTTATCGTTTATCCAGTGCTTTGGGAAGAAGCGTTCGTGATTGGCAACCAGATGCGCATCCACGGGGTCGATAGCTACGGTATAGGGCATATCGAGGATTCGGCGGAAGCGCATCATTTTTCCGCTTTCGCCTTTAAGCATAGCCTGTACCGCGGCGGCGCCGATTTGCTCTGACTCGTCAATATCGGTGCGGGAGCTTATGTGGGAGGAACAGCGCTGCATAACATTCAGTTCAATCGAGCGCACTTTACAGCCGAAACGGTCGCCCACAAGGTTTTCCAGCTGCTTGCCGACGCCCGAAAGATAAGCGTGACCGAAGCAATCGGTTTTTCCCGAGCGACAGCTGTCGTCCTCTACCTTAATGCCCTCGGACACCACCACGATAACCGCCTTATGCAGCTTCATTTGCTCTGCTACATCGGACAGGAACCTCTCGCTGTCAAATTGACATTCGGGCAGATATATAAGATGCGGTGCGGTTTCGCCGTTTGCGTGAAGGGTGCAAGAGGATGCCGCAAGCCAGCCAGCGTGACGGCCCATCACTTCTATGATTGTAACCGATTGAACGCTGTAGACCGAGCTGTCTCTCGTGATTTCCTGTATTGAAGTGGCGACATACTTTGCGGCTGAGCCGAAGCCCGGCGTGTGGTCGGTCTCGCACAAATCGTTATCGATGGTTTTGGGTATTCCCATTACCTGTATGCCGTCCCCCGTTTTTGCAAAATAATCCGACAGCTTGGCAACCGTGTCCATAGAATCGTTTCCGCCGATGTAGAAAAACGCACCGATATTGTGCCTTTTAAAGCAATCGGCGATCGTCTTATAAATTTCGGCATTTTCCGACAAACTTGGCAGCTTATAGCGGCAGGAGCCGAGCACGGTGGAGGGGGTTTGACGCAGAAGCTCCATATCCTCGTTGGTGTGAATGGCGGTCTTGAGGTCGATCATTCGGTCGTTGATGATACCCTCGATTCCGTTTACCGAGCCGTAAATTACACCGATTTCAGGATTTTTCAGCGCTTCTTTAATCACTCCCAGCAGGGAGGCGTTAATGGCGCAGGTAGGTCCGCCCGACTGCGCGACTGCAATATTCATAATTAATTCCCCTTATACGGATTTTTGACTTCTGTTAAGCCCATAAGGCCGATTTACTGTTATTATAACATAATATAAGCAAGATTTCCACCGTTTTGAAAAATTAAATGAAATTAAAGCGGGGCGTGACACGGATAACACAGTATATAGGCAAGAGCGGTTGACAAAAAAGCTGTTGTATATTATAATATTTTATTTGGAAGAAGAAAAAAGAGGTAATAAGATGGCTAAGATTGAAAATTTAAGAAATATCGCGATTATCGCCCATGTAGACCACGGTAAAACCACCCTTGTAGACCAGCTTTTGAAGCAGAGCGGTACATTCCGTGCCAACGAGACCGTAAACGAGCGTGTAATGGACTCCAACGACCTTGAAAGGGAGCGGGGAATCACCATTCTTTCAAAGAATACAAGCGTTATGTATAACGGCATAAGGATTAATATTGTAGACACCCCGGGTCACGCCGATTTCGGCGGAGAGGTTGAGCGCATTTTGCAGATGGTAGACGGCGTGCTTCTGCTGGTTGACGCCTTTGAGGGCTGTATGCCCCAGACGAGGTTTGTGCTTAAAAAGGCGCTGGCGCTGGGTAAAAAGGCGGTTGTTGTGGTGAATAAAATCGACCGTCCCATGGCGCGCCCCCACGAGGTTGTGGACGAGGTGTTAGACCTGTTTATAGAATTAGGCGCAGACGAGGATCAGATTGAGTTCCCCGTAATCTTCGCCTCGGGCAGGGACGGCTACGCCACCTATTCCCCCGAAACCCCGGGCACCGATATGAAGCCCCTGTTTGACGAGATTGTAAAGGAGATAGCTCCCCCCGAGGGCGATGTTGACGGCCCTACACAGATTCTTTTCTCAAACATTGAGTATGACGATTATTTGGGCAGAATCGGCGTAGGCAGGGTTATAAGAGGTACTGTTAAGGTCGGTCAAACCGTGGCTCTCTGCCACAAGGACGGCACAACCTCTAATGTTAAAATCGCAAAGCTCTTTATGTACAGAGGGCTTAAGAGGGTTGAGGAGGAAAGCGCCTCTGTAGGCGATATCATCCAGGTTGCGGGCATTTCGGAGCTTGAGATAGGCGAGACCGCCTGTGCGCCCGACTGTGTAGAGCCCCTACCCTTTGTAAAGATAGACGAGCCGACCCTTGCTATGAATTTCATGGTAAACAATTCCCCCTTTGCGGGTAAGGACGGCAAGTTTGTAACCTCCCGCAATCTCCGCGACCGCCTGTTTAAAGAGGTTATGACCAATGTAAGTCTAAGGGTTGAGGAGACCGACTCCGCCGATACCTTTAAGGTTTCGGGCAGAGGAGAGCTTCACCTTTCAATTCTTATTGAGACAATGCGCCGTCAGGGCTATGAATTTCAGGTTTCGCCCCCCGAGGTTATCTACAAGCAGGGCGAAAACGGCGAGAAATTAGAGCCTATCGAGCTTTTAATGATAGAGGTGCCCGAGGAATATGTCGGCTCTGTTATGGAGAGACTCGGCACCCGCAAGGCGGAGATTAAAAATATGGGCACCCGCGAGGGCGGTGTTTCCCACCTTGAATTCTTAATACCCGCCCGCGGACTTTTAGGCTACCGCTCACAGTTCCTTACAGATACCAACGGCAACGGCATTATGAACCATGTTTTTGACAGCTATCAGCCCTATAAGGGGGACATTGAACAGCGTTCCACAGGCTCGATTATCGCCCACGAAACGGGGGAGGCGACGGGCTACGGGCTATTTAACACCCAAAGCCGAGGCAGACTCTTTATAGGCGCGGGCACACCCGTTTACGAGGGTATGATTGTAGGGGAAAATCCGAAGAACGAGGATATTGTCTGCAATGTCTGCAAGAAAAAGCAGATGACCAATACCCGTGCCGCAGGCTCGGACGACGCATTAAGGCTTGTACCCCCCACAAGACTTTCCCTTGAGCAGTCGCTGGAATTTATAAAAGAGGACGAGCTTGTTGAGGTTACGCCCCACAATATCAGGCTACGCAAGCGTATTCTTAACAAGGAAGAGCGTATGAAGGCGGAGTCGAGACGGAAATAATGAACTATATTATTCTCGATTTGGAATGGGACAGCGCCTATTCTACACAGCATAAGAAGTTTATAAATCAGATTTTGCAGATAGGCGCGGTAAAGCTGGACGAAAATTTCAATATAACCGATACCTTTGAGGAAACGGTTAAATCGGAAATTTCCAAAAAGGTCACGGGCAGATTTTCAAAGCTTACGGGCATAACCACCGAAAAGATGCTGGCGGGAGTTCCCTTTGATACCGCGGTTGACCGCTACAACGCCTGGGCGGGGGAGGACACCGTGACTATGACCTGGAGCGATTCCGACCTTTATTCTATAAAGGAAAACGAGGAATGTCTGCTCGGGGGCAGGAAGTTCTCGATTGAAAAGTACCTTGATTTGCAGAAGTTTGTTCAGGGCGAGCTTAAACGCGGCGGCTATGAGGACAAAAATCAGATTTCCTTAGGCGCGGCGGCGGAGCTTTTAGGTATTAAGACCGACAGCTTTGAGCTTCACACCGCCAAGGACGACAGTCTTTTAAGCGTGGCATTGCTTCAAAAGTGCTACAATGAGGAACGATTTTCGGCGCTGATACGGGATACCGCCGACCCGGAATTTTATAAAAGACTGCGCTTTAAGCCCTTTAATATTTCGGATATAAACGATGAGCGGATTAACAGGAGCGATTTGCGCTTTTGCTGTGACAAATGCGGTGAAAAGGCAAAGCGAATTACCAAATGGCGCTACCGCAACCGCTGGTTTACGGCGAAATTTGAATGTAAAAACTGCGAACGGCGCTTTTGCGGCAGGGTTTCCTTTAAAAAAACCTATGACGATCTAATTGTCCGCAAAAGAATAACCGAATTAAAGCCTAAGACGGAGAAAAATCAAGATGAAATGCAGTCTGTGCCCGAGACGGTGTAACGCCGAGCGCACTAATGATGGAAATTTAAACGGTTTTTGCAAAATGCCTTTGTTACCTAAAGTAGCAAGGGCTGCTTTGCATTTTTGGGAAGAGCCCTGTATAAGCGGCAAAAACGGCTCCGGTACGGTCTTTTTCAGCGGCTGCACCCTCGACTGCGTATTCTGTCAAAACTATGATATATCCCACAGTGGGTACGGAAAGGTTATAACCCACCAAAGGTTAGCCGATATTTTTAAGGAATTAGAGGAAAAGGGCGCGCACAACATAAACCTTGTGACCCCCACCCACTTCGTCCCCGCCATAATCCGCGCGCTTGATATTTATAAGCCCCGAATACCCATAGTTTACAACTCGGGCGGATACGATTCTGTGGAGGAAATAAGGGCGCTTAAGGGCTATGTTGATATTTTTCTTATGGACTTAAAATACCTCTCGGGCGAGCGCGCCGAGATTTATTCGGGAGCGCCCGATTACCCCGAATACGCCGCCGCGGCGATAAGGGAATGTTACAAGGCACAGCCTGTTTGCGACTTTAAAAACGGGATTATGCAAAAAGGGCTTATTGTAAGGCATCTTCTCTTGCCGCAGGGCACTAATGAGGCGATAAGGGTTTTTGACTGGGTGAGGGAGAATACACCTAACGCCAATTTTAGCATAATGAGCCAGTATACACCTTGCGGGAAGGCTTCTGATATGACCGTAATTAACCGCCGTGTTACAAAAAGAGAGTACGAAAAGGTATTAGCTTATATATGTAATTCAAGCTTTGAAAATGTGTATATCCAAGAGCGTGAAAGCTCCGATAAAAAATACATCCCTCCCTTTAATTTGGAGGGAGTGAGGTAAAAAAATAAGCTCGGCAAAAGCAGAAAAATTAGCTTTTGCCTAGCTTGCTTTTAGGCGTACAAATCGGGGTTTGTGGAGGGGATTAAAAAATAGCCTCCCTTGTGTAAAGGGTGCGGGTTGCCGGTGGCAACCATTGGACGAAGTCCAATAGCACCGACCGAAACGGCAGTTGAGAGGTGGCTCGACTTTGTCGAGACGGAGGGATTGTTGTTAAAACAAAAATCAACAATAAAAA
>JAXJVI010000005.1:0-6311 GCA_036308615.1 Acutalibacteraceae bacterium
CTCCGCTTTGACGGCGAGCATTACAGCGTTGTAATTCCTAAAGCACTTCAGCCTTATATGGGCGGCAAGACGGTCATCACCTCGGATAAAACACTTTAATTTTCAGCATTATAAAGGCAGGACAGCTTGAAGCCGTCCTGCCTTTTAATTATAAATTATTACCGATTATAATTTCTAAGCACGGTTTTGGCTGTACTTAAAATATCACTCAAGGCTTTAAGCTCGCTCCCCGTGCAGTCGGAAAGCAATTCATTTATCCGCTCTACCTGTATATGCTTGCTTTTTATAAGACTGTCAAAGACCAATTCGTCAAGTGTAGCATTTAAGGCGTTAGCAATCATTATCAGCGTTGGAAGACTCACCTTAGTTGCCGCTCTTTCTATGTGTGAGAGTGTGGTGGGTTCAATTTCGGCTTTTTCCGAAAGCTGTGATTGTGTTAAACCAAGAGCTTTCCGCTTTTCCTTTATCCGTTTTCCTAAAGCTATATAATTCGGTTGCATTTTACACCCTCGTTTAAAATATTATTTAAAATATATTGTATATCCTTTTAGGATATGTTAAAATAACCCATATATCCTAAAGGGATATATGGGTTATTTTATTTTAAAAAAGAGGTTGTAATTATGAGTGTTTGCTGTTTTTTCGGTCACCGTAACGCTCCTGGCAGCATAAAAATGCTGTTAGAAAAAGAGATAGAAAATCTAATTATAAGCGGTACTGCTGATTCTTTCTATGTTGGTAATCAGGGGAATTTTGACCTGATGGTATACAAATGTTTAAAAAAGTTGTCAAAAAAATATCCTAATATTCGCTTTAAAGTTCTGCTCGCATATCCGAATTATAATAGTATATATGAAGCCTCGGATACATATTATCCTAACAGTTTAAAAAATGTTAGCGAAAAAGCAGCTATACCTGTAAGAAATAATATAATGATTGAAAAATCAGATACAGTAATCTGCTTTATTGAACGAAATACAGGCGGAGCCGCCCGCTATGTGCGAGCCGCCGAAATTCACGGACTTAAAATAATTAACCTCGCTCAGCGTTCTCAAATATAACCTATACCTCCCTTTCACACTGCGAAAAATTTGAACATATTATATAGTGTTGAAATTAATTTGATTAATTTAGGAAAAGACAGGCAAAAATATAATTAGCCTGACGGACAGGAAATTTCCGTCATCCATAATTACAAGCGGAGTGTGAAACAGGAATGAATATCAAGCGAGGAGATATTTACTATGCCGATTTAAGCCCGGTGGTAGGCTCTGAGCAGGGCGGCATTAGACCCGTACTTATAGTCCAGAACGATGTCGGCAACAAATACAGTCCAACCGTCATAGCCGCCGCGATAACCAGCCAGCGCGACAAAACAAACCTTCCCACCCATATTTCGGTCAACGCCGACGGCTGCGGGCTTGCAAAGGATTCTATTGTACTGCTTGAGCAGGTCCGCACCATAGACAAGCAGAGACTTAAGGAAAAAATGGGCTGTCTTGACAGGGGCTCTATGGGACTTGTAGATAAGGCGCTTTCGGTAAGCTTCGGACTCGGCGGCACGGTGGGCTGACAAATTAATAAAAATGCTAAAGGGGGCTGTAAAAAAACAATTCGGGGTTTGTAGGGGTGATTACGGGACGATGTGGGCATCGTCCCCTACGCGGGCTAATTAAGCTTTTGTAGGGGACGGCGTCCTCAACGCCCCGTTTGGTTTGTTGTGTTGCTATTCGGGCGTTCATGACGCCAGCCCCTACAGGGGTTAATTAACATTTCGTAGGGAACGACCTATGTGTCGTTCCGTTGATTCGGAATGCGGAATTATCGGGAGGGCACAGAGGCCCTCCCCTACGGCGGTTAATTTAATTTGTGTAGGGCTTTCAAACGGGATGATGTGGGCATCATCCCCTACACATATTTAATTAGCTTATTTGGGATTTATTAAAAAATATTCTCCCTTGTGTAAAGGGTGCGGGTGCCCGGTGGACACCCGCACCCTTTACACAAGGGGGCCTCATTATGCGCTAATCAATTCACCCCTACAAACCCCGATTTGTCTGCATAAAATTAAACAAGCTCTTTTGCTTAAGCTTAAAACTGTTGTTATCGATTTTAAGGATATTTCTAAGCGCGGAAAGCCTTATTCTGCTCCCAGCAGCCATTCTACCGATACCGACAGAACCTCCGCAAGCGTTTTTAACTCATAATCGGCGACAAATCGCGTGCCGATTTCTATTCGTGAAATGCTGTCCCGCTCGATGATAACGCCCCTCACCTGCAGTCGGGCGGCCAGCGCCTCCTGCGAAAGGCGAAGTCGGGTGCGCGCCTCGTGAACCCTGTCTCCGCAAATATTTTTCTTACCGTTATAATCGTAAATCTTCAAGCTTAAGCCCTCCGTTTTGTGCTAAAGTTCAGCATTACTCTTGACTTTAGCACATTATTGCATATACTTGTGTTAAAGATAAGAAATGTAGAAAATTGTAAAATTCAGAGAAAAAATCTAAAAAAGAGTTGAAAAGCCGCAATCGCGGTTATCTTCGGAGCTGATTTTATTATTTTGCTCAGGTTTCCGTTAAAATTACCGAGTTAACGGCTGAATTTTATTGTTTTTGCGACTGTTTTTGTTAATTTGTTACAAAATTAGGAAAACAAGCCTCTAATTTACAGTAGCTGAAAAGGCTTCAAATTATTGACAAAAATTCTTATATATGCTAAAATAATAACAGTTATAATATCGGTTTTATTATCAGTACATGTCGGTAAGCGGTATCGGGGTTTTATTTTTCAGAATATTATAAAGAGTAGAGAGTAGAGAGAAAAATGAAGGAACGAATTAATATAAGATGGCGTCTGGTCATCTATGATATTCTTATTTTATCGGCAGTAGAACTTTTGTTGCTTGCGGGCTTGCGGGGCGATGAGGCTTTGACGGTTGCGGGCGGAATATCACAGGCGGCGCTTTCTTTTTTGTGCGTGTTTTTATCTCGTTATTTCGGAGGGGTATATAACCAGATATGGCGCTACGGCGGGATTCAGTGCTATATAAGATTGCTGATGAGCGACACTGTTGCCTGTGCTGTAAATTTCTGCTTTGAGCTTTTGCTTCCTATGCAGAAAATCACGCCCGTCCGTTTGCTTGCGGTTTGTTCAATGAATATGCTCGGTGCTCTCGCAATGCGAATGATGTACCGTTACGCCTATAAGTGCGGCGGATGTGACGGCATAAAGGGCAAGGTATTAAGGCTTCTTCTGCTCATTTTCGCGGGCAACAAAATGCAGTTTGAAGTGATTAGCGAGAGCGCACAGGAAAAAACAAATAAAATCAGAATAGCGATAATAGGTGCGGGCAGAGTAGGCGTAGGTCTTGCGGAGGAACTTAAAAGCAACCCTACCGCCGCGTATGTTCCTAAATGCTTTGTGGATATAAGCCGCGAAAAGGCGGGGAAGATTATTCACGGTATCCCCGTTATTTCGGAAAGCGAGGCCACCTTCGGAAGACTTGAGGAGCTGGGCGTTCAGGAAATTGTTTTCGCCATGCCTTCTTTGGAAAGTGACAAAAAGAAAGAGCTGTACGATTATTACAGGCAAAGCGGCAGAAAAATCAAGGTGTACGATTATCCGATAATGCAGTCGGCGGGCGGAAAGCGCAGACTTCGCGAGTTTGATGTTGAGGAGCTGCTGTTCAGAAAGCCGCTTGTGGTGATTGATAAGGCCACCAAGGAATATTACCGCGGCAAGGTTGTGCTGATTACAGGGGGCGGCGGTTCGATAGGCTCCGAGCTTGCAAGACAGATTGCAAGAATGAGCCCTCGCCAAATAATTATTCTCGATATATACGAGAACGGTGCCTACAGCGTTCAACAGGAGCTGAAAATCGCCTACGGAAACAGTCTCGATTTGCGTATCGAAATCACTTCCATAACCAATAAATCAGGACTCGAAAGGGTATTTAATACATACCGCCCGCAAATAGTGATAAACGCCGCAGCGCACAAGCATGTTCCGCTTATGGAGCATAATTGCGTTGAAGCGGTGCAGAATAATGTTTTCGGCACGCAGAACATCATTGATATGTGCGAAAAATACCAAGCGGAGCGCTTAATGATGGTTTCCACCGATAAGGCGGTAAATCCGACAAATGTTATGGGTGCCACAAAGCGTATGTGCGAAATGTTGGTGGGCAGTGCCGCAACCTACGGCAAGGTAAAATACAGCGCAACCCGCTTCGGTAATGTTTTGGGCAGCGCAGGCTCGGTAATACCCCTGTTTGAAAGGCAGATTGCAAGCGGAGGCCCCGTTACTGTTACGGATAAGCGGATAATCCGCTATTTTATGACTATACCCGAGGCTTCGCAGCTGGTGCTGAAATCGGGTGCGATGGCAAAGAACGGCGAGCTTTTCGTGCTTGATATGGGAAAGCCGATTAAAATTCTCGATTTGGCGGAGAATATGATCCGCCTATCGGGCGTTCAGGGAATAGAGATTGTGGAAACAGGTCTCCGTCCCGGGGAAAAACTTTATGAGGAGCTCTTAGTTAAGACCGAAAAGCTTGAAAAAACCGCCGACAACCTGATTTTCATCGAAAAGGATTCTCCGCTGTCAAGGGAAGAAATTGACCGAAAAATGGAAGCCTTGGCTGCTGCCTGCGACTCTGGGGATAATGAAAAGGTAAGACAGGCGTTAAGGATTGCCGTGCCCACCTTTAAAACTCCCGAAGAGGTAAACGGCGAGCTTGAAGCTAAGGAGGCTCCGACTGATAACGCGGCGCTTGCGACTGTTTAAAAGCCGTTGATATTGTAAGATGTTTATAGCCGAACCCGCGGCGGGTTCGGCTTAAGTTATTTTAAGACGCCTATGGTTGAGCGAAAACCGAAAAGTGCCGAAATTATGCCGTTTTAGGCGGGTTCGGATTTGTCGGCTTTGCTTAAGACGCCTGCTTTGCCGCATTAAGCGGTCTGCAGGTAATAATTTATAAATACAAAGCATACAATTAATTAGTCGTAAGGCGCGAAAACAGCGCGCTTTTGGGGAGTTGATTGTATGAAAGAGGTCACACAGGACAGGGCGGAAATACTCGGTGAGTATATATTGGATACCGGGGCGACGGTTAGGGCGACTGCAAAGGTTTTTAAAATCAGCAAAAGCACCGTACATAAGGATGTGACCGAGCGGCTGTGCCACGAAAATCCGCAATTATACCGCAAGGTAAAGCAGGTGTTGGAAAAGAATAAGCAGGAAAGGCATATCCGCGGGGGAATGGCGACAAAGCGCAAATATAAGGGCGCGCAGGAGGAGCCTATTAATAAATAATTCCATTTTCTGCTTGACAGAAAGCCGCTTTGGTGCTATAATCTTTTCGCAATTTTAGGGAGCTTGATGAAACTCAGGCTGAGAGGGAGTCCGCTTTTGCTATGACTCCGACCTGTGACCTGATACGGATAATGCCGTCGTAGGGAAATACGCTAAAGTATTGCCGCAGGCTCAAATTGCCTGCGGTTTTTTTATTCGTAGGGGGATTGCAGAATTTTAATAAGACTGCTTAGGCGGTCGGAGGAGTGTAAAAAATGGAAATGTCAAAAAAGTATGTCTACAAGCTCACGCTCAGCGCGGTTTTTGTCGCTCTCGCAACGGTATTGAGCCTTATTAAGGTTGTTAAAATGCCGCTGGGCGGCTCGGTAACCCTTTTAAGTATGCTTCCGATTGTTATGATTTCGGTTATGCTGGGACTTAAATGGGGCTTTGGCAGCGCATTCGTTTATTCGCTTATTCAGCTTGTTCTCGGCATCGCATTGGACGGACTGCTCGGCTGGGGACTTACTCCCGTAATGCTTGTCGGCACAATTTTGCTTGACTACATAGTTGCCTTTACAGTGCTTGGAATAGCGGGAATTTTCGCTAAAAAAGGCTATGCGGGCATTTGCGGCGGCGTAGCGCTTGCGGTTGTTTTAAGATTTTCAAGCCACTTCCTTTCGGGCTTTGTTATCTTTAAAAACCTTGAACAGTTCGAGCTTTTCGGAAGCGTGTTTACAAACCATCCCGTGCTTTATTCACTTGCTTACAACGGTATGTATATGCTCCCTGAGCTTGTTCTTACTACGGTAGCGGCGGTAATTCTTTTCCGTCTGCCCCAGGTTAAGAAAATTATGAATCAGCAGTAACTTTGCGCTAATTATAATTAAGGGACTGCAAAAACAAATTGTAATTTGTGGAGCTAAAATGATAGTTGTCATAGCCTCCCTTGTGTAAAGGGAGGTGGCTCGACTTTGTCGAGACGGAGGGATTGTTGTTAAAACAAAAATCAACAATAAAAA
>JAXJVI010000006.1:0-1785 GCA_036308615.1 Acutalibacteraceae bacterium
CGGAGCTGATCAAGGGTCAGCGCGTGGAGGACGCCATGCAGCTCACCAACAAAGCGGTCGCTGAAGCATTGGATGGCTTGCCCGCCTACAAAATGCACTGCTCGGTACTCGCTGAGGAAGCGATTCAGGCGGCACTGGAGGATTATAAAAAGAAACAGGAACAGACGTAATCCAACGTCTGAACGAGCGGACGAACGAAAAAGGTTTTCTCAGCGACATCTTCATCACACAGCAAATATTTCTTAAACCCTGAGAGTTTGGGTTTGGGTTTAAAATTTATGACTCTGTATTGACAACCGATAAAAATGGTTATATAATGTTAGCAACGTCTTTAGGACGTACACACATTTTTTCGTGGGAGCAGTTATGAATACAATGCTTAACCGTCAAAACAACTTCAGCTTTACATTTAGCTTTACCGTATTTACAAGCGGTAGGGTTAATTTGCTATGCTGAAAATGTGTAAGTTATAAACGTTATCACATAGGGTGTGGCACTTTAACCGAGTGTCACACCCTATTTATTTTTTTGATTAAAGGAGAAATCATTATGATCATCGTTTTAAAACCTTCAACACCGCCGGAGCAGATCAGGCTTTTCACAGAAAAGCTTTGCAGCGATTATGATGTAAAGGTCAACCGCTGGGACGGCGTACACTCAACCGTTCTGGGCTTGATAGGCGACACGCACACGGTAGATATCGAATACATCGATGCGCAGGATATCGTTGAGAGCGTCAAGCGTGTTCAGGAACCGTATAAAAAGGCAAACCGCAAATTTCACCCCGAAAACACTGTAATAAAAATCAATGATAATGTGAGCATAGGCGACGGCAGCCTGCACATAATGGCAGGTCCCTGCTCGGTCGAGAGCGAGGAGCAGATAGTTGAAATAGCGAAAAGCATAAAGGCTTCCGGCGCGACCCTGCTTCGCGGCGGCGCGTTCAAGCCGAGGACCTCGCCTTATTCGTTCCAGGGGCTCAAATCCGAGGGGCTCGATCTTTTGAAGATAGCCCGCAAGGAAACGGGGCTCCCCATCGTCACCGAGATTATGCGCACAGAGCACATAGATATGTTCGAAAACGTCGATATCATTCAGGTGGGAGCCAGAAATATGCAGAATTTCGATTTGCTCAAGGAGTTAGGCAAAACAAAAAAGCCCGTGCTTTTGAAGCGCGGACTCTCTGCAACTATCGAGGAATGGCTGATGAGCGCGGAATATATAATGGCAGGCGGCAACGACAGGGTCATCCTTTGTGAGCGCGGCATCCGCACCTTTGAGACCTATACCCGAAATACTCTCGACGTCTCGGCGATCCCGATCGTAAAAGAGCTGTCCCACCTGCCCGTTGTGGTCGATCCCAGCCACGCCTCGGGAAAAAGCCGCCTTGTAGAGCCGCTTGCAATGGCGGCGGTCGCTGCCGGAGCGGACGGGCTGATGATAGAGGTGCACAACGACCCGCCGCACGCGCTGTCCGACGGCGCTCAGTCGCTCACGCCCGAGCAGTTCAAAAATACAGCCAAAAAGATACTCGCTTTGAAGGAGGCGTTAAAATGAGTTCCCGTAAAAATCTGAGTGATGAGATATATCTCGCGGCGCCTGTCGTTGTTACCGCAGATGAAAAGATAGCCTATCAGGGAATCAAGGGAGCAAATTCATATGAAGCGGCGCAAAGGCTTTTTCCCGAAAGCGAGCTTATGGCATACTTTTAGGTTGACAAGTAGGCAAGCAATGCCTTCTTGTACAAGAACTCCTGTTTTCGCGGAACGACGGCGCGGCCTGTTC
>JAXJVI010000007.1:0-3482 GCA_036308615.1 Acutalibacteraceae bacterium
GACTCGGGAAAGCTGAGATAGTCGTTCTTGTGCGTATCCCTGAGTCTGATGAACTCAGGGGCGTTTTCAAGACCGCTGCTGATAACGTCGTGTCCGATTTTGTCAAGATACCATGCGATGCAGCTGCCCCAGCGACCGCATCCTAAAACTGAAACTTTCATAATATCATGCTCCTGTATGTAAAAAATGTCAATCGGTTTTGGGCATAAAAAAACCCGCCCGACCGTATGATTTAAATAATAACCTGCCTACGAATAGAACAGGTGGGTGCCCACCTTTGTGCTTCAGGCTCCCTTCTTCCAAAAAGTGGGAGGTCTGCACACCACGCAAAGAGTAGGGCTCCCGATTTAAGTGTTGTAGGGTTATTTGTAAATCATTCACGCATCGGGCAGGCAATGTACCAACCCAAAAATATTATATGAAGGAAAGCGGTTTATATAACTTTCTTTCTTTATCTATATTTTACATGGTTTTAGGCTTGAAGTCAAGAGTTATTACAATTTAAAAATAAATATATATATAACTAACTTTTATCAAAAAAAGTATTGACATTTCACAACTGATATGATATATTATACATGTTAAATAAATTGTGACTTCCTTTCTATGTGCTTGATTACTCCATAAAATTACCTAAAAACCGACGGAACGCAACCGTCGGTTTTTACGTTTCAGAAATAATTAGTGAAACTTTTGATACTTTTATTGTGTTTTGCCGCCGTCGGGGTTATAATCTAATCGGAACAATATACTTTTATGATTACAGGGGTTTATTATGAAAGCATTTGATAAGCTGCCCGAGGAGTTTCAGAACGACGAGGTCAGGCGATATTACGATATTCTCAGCAAAAAGCAGGCGTCCGTAATTTTCAAGAGAGCGTTCGACCTGTTTGTTTCCGTGATACTGCTGATATTTTTGATCATTCCAATTGCCGTTATCGCCATAGCGGTCAAGTGCGATTCCAAAGGCCCTGTCATGTTCAGACAGGAGAGAGTGACGAAGTACGGCAGGCGTTTTAAGATATTCAAATTCCGCACCATGGTCGTAAACGCCGAGAGCCTCGGCACAATGGTAACGACCGACAGCGACTCCCGTGTTACGCGCATAGGCAGAAAGCTGCGCAAGTACCGCCTTGACGAGCTGCCTCAGGTGTTCAACGTACTTTCCGGCAGCATGACGGTTGTCGGAACACGCCCCGAGGTTCCTAAATACGTCGACATGTATGAAGATAAGTACTATGCCACGCTTTTGCTTCCCGCGGGAATCACTTCGCTCGCTTCAATTATGTACAAGGACGAGGAGAAGCTGCTCGCGTCGACCGAGGACGCGGACAAGGTATATGTTGAAACCATTCTCCCCGAGAAAATGAAATATAATCTGGAATACACCGAGCATTTCAGCTTTGGCTCAGATGTCAAGCTCATGTTCAAAACCGTCAAAGAGGTATTTTCCTGATTCAGAGGTGAACCATGTCAGCCTTTAAAACCAAGCTAAGCGATTCGTCCCTGTTCAGAACGCTGTATATAATTGATTTATTTTTCTGCATGGTGTCATTCCTGCAGATACCCGCGTATATATTCCTTGTTTTTCTGTTTTGCTGGGGACTGCGTCTGGTATATCTGAACCAGAAACGCTACAACACCTTCTTCAAGCTGCGATTCGGCATTTGGGTAGGCGCGTTTCTCGCGTTCTCGCTTATATCGGTGCTTATTAACTTTTCATTTACGATTCTTTTCAGCGTGCTGATGTTTCTGCACGTAATGATATGCTTTTTCCTGTTTTACGGAATGCACACCGAGCCCGATCTTGACTTTAAGGAAGAGCTTTTTATAATCGGACGCGTGATTATCGTATGCACAACGCTGTTCAACCTTATCGGATTCTTCTGCCTGCTGTTCGGCATTTCGTTCAACTGGAATTTCTACGATCTTCACTGGGTATATTTCCCGATTTACGAGAACCGTTTTACAGGCTTGTTTGTCAACCCTAACCTTCTCGGCTTCGTGTCCGTCGTAACGATCGTGCTGTGCCATATGTTCAGCAAAAACAGCCTGCGCGGTGAGGTAAAGGCGCGCGGTTTCGGCAGGGTATTTCTCTATTCCTGTATGATCGTCAACCTGTTCGCGCTGATTCTCTGTGACTCAAATGCCTCGTTTGTGCTGGCTCTGGGCTATGCCGTCGTTTACCTCGCGTACATATTCTTCGATACGCGCGAAGGGCTGACGCCTTCAAAGGTGTTCATAAAAATAATCACTCTGCTTCTCGTATCGGCGGTATTTGTCGGCTCGTCGATGATATTTCGTACGGTATTCAAGGCGGGCTTTGCCGCGGTAACGGCAAAGACAAACGCGCTTGTCGACGTTCTCTTTGACGAGGAAGAGATCATTCACGACATAACGGACGGCGATTCATCTCCCGAGGAAAAGAAAGGCGCTGTTACCTTCGACCATGAAAATACCAACATCGACAGCGGCAGGTTCAAGCTGTGGCGCGAGTCGTTTGATTTGTTCAAGATTTCGCCGATCATCGGCATCGCGAACGGTAATATTGTCTTTTACAGCGAGGAATACCTGAACGGCACGCTGCAATACAGCTACCACAATAACGACCTGCATAACGGCTATCTGACTATCATCGTTTCAACAGGCGTTCTGGGTGCGCTGCTGTTCGGCACCTTCGGTTTCCGTTTCGCAAAGCATGCCGCTCAGCATCTGTTCCTGCGGCGAAAAACCGTCCGAACGGAGATATATCCGTGTCTGTTCGCGTTTCTCGGAGCTTATCTCGTCTACGCGCTGTTTGAAAAGGCTCTGCTGTACGACATATCCTTCATGGTCATGTGGTTCTGGCTGATGATGGGCTACACGAGCTGCTACGTCGCGAAATACGAGCATCTGATCGAAACCCAGTATCTTTTCCACCAGAAACGAATTCGCAGAACAATGCTATAATACTGAAACCTGATAAAAAGCAGACAATCTTTGCGGTCTGTTTTCCGCTATACTTCGTTGTCGTCCTTGCAAGGCGCCAGCCTTGCGGCGTCCTTCGCCTCGTCTGGCGAAAAATATTCCCGCAAATCTAAGCCTGCTCCTTATCAGGAATCAGTATAAAACTACTTGTATAATTCACAAAACTGATGTATAATAACCATAGGTGTATCAAAATGCCTATGGTTATTTTTTTCTGACGGTGATAGTATGACGCTATATTTGAGAAGAAACGTTTCCGCGGGCAACAGATGCTTCACTGTGTCTGACGCTTTAGGCGCGGAAAAATACTATGTGTCGGCTCCGGCGTCGGGGCTGATGACGAAGTTCAAGCTCGTTATAACCGATACCTCCGGGAATGAAGCCGCCAGAATCAGGCGGATACCGCTTGTCGGCACAATGACATACGTTTTGCGCTTCGGCAGAAAGCACGTCACTCTCGTGACCGTTCCGACCACAAAGGGCATTTCGGCGTATTTCTACGGGAGCAACTGGCA
>JAXJVI010000008.1:0-5971 GCA_036308615.1 Acutalibacteraceae bacterium
CGAATGAAAGAACGAGATAATTATATGCTCTGTTGCGATTGTGGACTTGCCGTAAAGAAGTCGAAAATGTTTATTAAAAAATATCACAATACGGCTGTTTGCTTATGTAGAAAATGTGCTGTGAAACTATGCACAGAAATTGCAGATTATGGGATAACAAGGGGACTTGAAAAATTAAAAGGCGGTGAGAAAAATGACCGATAAACTAACCGATAAAGATGTTATAAAGGCTTTGCCTAATATGACTTACGGAGGTCATTATTGTGCAAAGTGTAAATACGATAACGGCAAAGGTAATGATAGATGTGGGTTAAAAGGCTGTAAAATTGCACGATATGCCCTTGACCTAATCAACCGCCTACAAGCAAAGGCTATTAAAGAGCAAAATAAAAATAGTAAGTTGCGGAATGAACGAAATCGCCTGCAAGCCCAAAACAAAGACCTTGCCGAAACAGTACACAACCTAACTATCGAAAAAGATGCTTTGTTTGACAAGGTAGAGGAATTAAAGGCAGAGGTTGAGAGGCTGAAAACAAACCTTAATGTTGAACTTGAAAACTTTGCTACGGAATATGACAACAAAATCAAAGCCGAAGCATACAAAGAGTTTGCAGAGAAGCTTGAAAATATATGTGAAGAAATAATGGCACAAGAGTGGAATAAGAAAACCGCTCCTATTTCGTGGTCTTACGCTTACGCAGATTTTATTGATGATATTGACACTCTCTTAAAAGAAATGGTAGGTGATGATAATGCCTGACAATGTAAATCACCCCGCACATTATGAAAGCGGACAGTTTGAGTGCATAGATGTAATGCTTGAAACGCAGGGCGCAGAAGCTGTAAAGGATTTCTGTATCTGCAATGCTTTTAAGTACCTCTACCGTCACCGCAGGAAGAACGGCGCGGAGGACATAGCAAAAGCTAAGTGGTATTTGAATAAATATTTAGAAATCAAAAAGGAGCAGGAAAATGAAATGCCGAATACATAAGAATCAGCCCAATGCCGCACAGAGGAAAGTCCTAAGGGCAGAGTGTGTAAAGGAATTTGACAAGCTTCTCGCAGAATTTAACCGTGAAGTCGCATTGCAAGTATTATACATACTCCGCTTTGATTTCGGATTCGGGCAGGAACGGTTAAAGAAATTCGCTGATAAGCTTGCGGAAATGCAGAATAACACCGTACACCGCTATGAAGTTAAGGACGGCGAAATCCCCGATATTTGCGAAATTAAGCTTAGGGATAGCGGGATTGATGTGGATAAAATTCTTTAGTTTGGATTAGAAAGGTGAAGATATGACGGTCGCAGAATTAAAACAATACAGGAGTATTTGCCGCGAAATTGACGAAAAGGAAGCAGAGATTAAAGCACATACCGTGTGCGGTACGGTCGTTGGGTCTTCGCCTGATTTTCCTTTTGTAAAGCACACGATAACGGTCGGAGGCGTGGAGCATAGCGAAAAATACGCCGAAACAATGGCGCAGATACGGCGGTTAAACCGACAAAAGCGCAGGATAGAGCGGTTTGTTTGGTCTATATCGGACAGTCAGACGCGCAGAATATTTGAGCTTAAATACATAAAAGGCGATTATTGCCCTTCCTGGAATAAAGTGGCGTTTGCGGTCGGCGGAGGGAATACAGCCGACGGTGTTCGTATGCGTGCCTTGAGGTATTTAAGACAAAAATAAAACTTGTTCGTTTTGTTCGTTTTTAGGGGGTATAATATTATCGTGGACAATTAGAAATTATTACAGCGTTCGTTTTCGGGCGCTGTTTTTATATTCGGAGGAAAGATGAAAAGGATTGTTTTTGTGCCGAAAGCTAAATGCAGGGCGTGTGAATTTAACGACTACAAAAATACAGGCGTGGATTACTGCATTAGAGCCGGATGTAAATACAAAATATCAGAGAAAAAGGAGGATAACGATGTCCGCAAAAGTCAACAAATCGGGACTTAGTGAGACCCAAAGAAAAATGGCGGAAATGCTTGCAGACCCCGAATCGGAGCATAGAACCATATCGGAGATTTGTGAAGCAGTGGGGATTGACCGTTCAACCTATTACAAGCACTGGCGAAACAGCGAGAAGTTCAGGAATTATGTGGACGAGCTTATCGGGAAATATACCGATTCGGAGCTTGCGGCAGTTTGGCGATCGCTTATCAAACGGTGTTTTGACGGCGATGTAAGTGCTATAAAGCTTTTCTTCGAGCTTAAAGGTAAGTATAAACAGCAGGTACAGCTTGACGGCGGGGTTGTCTTTATCACGGGAGAGGATAAGCTTGAAAAATAAAACGCTGTATTTGCCCGAAATTGTCGGAGCGGGATACGGCGATTATTGGGCAGACAAGCACAGATACAGGGTATTAAAAGGCGGAAAGGGCAGTAAGAAATCGGCTACGACCGCCTTAAATTATATCTATCGCATTATGAAATACCCTGACAGCAATCTGCTTGTAGTCCGTCAGGTAATGAATACCCACCGCGACAGTACATTTGCACAGCTTAAATGGGCGCAGGAGCGGCTTCAAGTTTCGCACCTTTGGAAAAACAATGTATCGCCTATGGAAATGACCTACATACCGACAGGGCAGAAAATCATATTCCGAGGCTTTGACGATGTTTTAAAGCTTGCTTCTACCACCGTTTCAAAAGGTTATCTTTGTTGGGTGTGGATTGAGGAGGCTTTTGAGCTTGCAGACGAAAACGACTTCGACAAGTTAGATATGTCCGTTCCCCGCGGTGCTATACCCGATACGCTGTTTAAGCAGACAACCTTAACCTTTAACCCGTGGAGCGCCGAGCATTGGCTTAAAAAGCGATTCTTTGACAATCTGGATGAGAGAGTTTCTACCTATTCCACAAATTATATGATAAACGAATGGCTTGACGAGACCGACCGTACCGTATTCGAGCGAATGAAAAGCGATAACCCACGCAAATACGATGTGGCGGGGCTTGGAAACTGGGGAATAGCCGAGGGGCTCGTCTTTGAAAACTGGCGGAGCGGAGTTATAGAGATAACCAAAGAGGAGGCTTGGAAGTGGCGGGACTTTTTCGGGCTTGATTACGGTTATACCAATGACCCGACCGCCTTTATCGCCTTTAAGGTCAATCCGATTGACAGGCTTGTATACATCTATGACGAGTTTTACAGCACAAAAATGCTTAACTGTGACATAGCCGAGGAAATAAGGCGCAAGGGCTACGCAAAGGAGCGAATACGCGCAGACTGTGCAGAGCCTAAGTCTAACGAGGATTTAAGGCGGTTAGGAATATCTCGTATACTTCCCTCCGAAAAGGGCAGGGACAGCATTTTAAACGGCATTGACCGAATAAACGGCTACAGCATAACGGTTGACCCGTTCTGCAAAAACACGCTTGCCGAGCTTTCGGCTTATATTTATGACGAAAAGCACACGGTGAACGGTCACAGAATGCCGATTGATACGCAAAACCACCTTATGGACGCGCTAAGATACGGCTTTTATGATGTTAGGTTCTTTCATCCGGTAGACCCAAAAGCGCCTAAAACAAGACCTACGGATATTGAATACGAAAATAAAAAGCTTTCCGTTACGGCGGAGGATATGAGAGGAGGTTGGATTTGAGTGACCGTGTTAATATTAATACTTTTAACGCTTTGGCTGATAGTATGCGCCTTGTGCGCGGCTGTCGGTTATTTTATCGGGCAGGGGAAACGAAAACGGGTAAAACCGCCCGAGCCTACCGAAAAGCAGATAAGGGACGCTAAGCGAGCCGAGGAAGAGCTTAGCAATATGCTTAATTACAACGGCGATGAACAGACGGATATTAACGCTTAATGCGTTGATATATATAAATCCGAAAAGGAGTAAAAAACAATGGAAAATGAAATTGTAAATCCTGAGGCTACCACACCTACGGAGGAGCAGAGCGCACCCGCAACCGAGGAAAACGCGGCAAGCACCGCTGAACCAGAGGCAGGCGCTACACAAAATGATACCACCGAGACCACCACATCAGAGGATGTATCGCACGGAAATGAGGGCGCGGCGGAGCCTGAATTTACGCTTGACGTGAAGTACAACAAGGAAATCAGAACGCTTAACCGTGACGAAGCGGCGGATTATGCTCAAAAGGGTATCTTTTACGAAACCAAAGGCATTGAACCGCTGTATAACAAGCTCGATTACATAGCCGCACAGCGCGGTCAGACAATCGAGGAGGTTGTGGACAGGCTTCTTGCCGAGGATGAAAACAGCCACCGTCAGGAGCTTGTGGATAAATTCGGTGAGGAAAGCGGCGTTATTGATGACCTTATGAAGGTTTACCGCGAGGGTCAAAAGCAGAAATACGACAAAATCGTATCCGACCGCAAGGAAGCGGCTCAAAAAGCCGAGCGTGACAAGCGGGAAAGCCTTGAAAAGCGTCTTGCGAGTGAGTTTTCGGAGCTTAAATCAGAGTTTCCGGAGCTTGCCGAATTTTCACAGTTGCCTAAAGAGGTTAAAACCGACGCGGCAAACGGCAGGGACTTAATGTCCGCTTATCTGCGCTATATGCACAGAGAGAATAAAAAAATAGCGGCGGCTAAATCTTCGGAGGAAACCGCGGCTAAAGCAAGCACCGGTACGGGTTCGAGCGCGGAAAATATAACCGATTCCGTGGTTGACGCGTTTTACAGCGGGCTTGGAATTTAGTATGAAACTTTTTTAAAAAAAGGAGAAATGAAAAAATGGCTATCAATTCATTGGAAACCGCCAGCAGATATACTGACGCGTTAGATAAAATTACGGTAGATAAGGCTAAGACAAGCTTTTTTGCCGACAACGCTTTCGGCGCTAAGTTTGTTGGCGCAAAGACGGTAATTATTCCCGATATTGATTTTATCGGGCTTGCAAATTATGACCGTGACAACGGATATTTGCTTTCGGGAATGACTGTAAGTCATACCCCCTATACCCTGACTCAGGACAGAGGACGCAAACTGCAGATTGACCGCGAGGATATGGACGAAACCGGCGTTGCAAATCTTGCGGGACAGATTTTGGGCGAGTATGTGCGCACAAAGGTTGTCCCCGAGATGGACGCATATACAATTTCCAAGCTTGCCGGTGTTGCTAACAGCAAGGCTCATAAGGCGGCTTATACCGCAGGCAAGGAATATGAGCAGCTTTCGACCGCCATTAACAATGTGCAGTCAAGAGTGGGCTATGACGAGGAGCTTGTCGCTTTCCTGGACCCTGTAATGTATGCGGCGCTTATGAACTCTGCGGAGCTTTCGCGCCATATAGTAATATCCGATTTTGAAAGAGGCGGCGTCAATACCCGTGTTAAGTCCTTAAACGGTGTGGCGCTTATACCTGTTTCGGGCGACCGTATGCGTGACGCATACACCTTTACCGCGGGAACGGCGGCAACCGCTACAAAACCGGCTACAGGCGGATTTACTCCCGCAACCTCAGCGGGTTATGTCCGTTCGTTAGTACTGCCGAAAAAGGGCGCTCATATGGTTAAAAAGACCGAGAATTTGAGAATTTTTACACCTGAGCAGAACATAGACGCCGACGCTTATGCGTTCAACTACAGGATTTACTACGATGTATTCGTTAAGAAATCCGAGACCGACAATATTGAGAGTATTGTAGCGGCGGCTTCTTAAGTACAATAGTGGGGCGGCTGATTGTCGCCCCTTTCCTTTTAAGGAGGGGAAATATGAAGCAGAAAATAAAGACCGAGCCAAAAGCGATAAGCCGTGAATACAAGGCGGGAGCGGAGTTTAAGTCCTCTGTCGGTGAACGGGGAATTTTTGAGCAGACCAAAAGAAACGAGCGGTTTTACATAGGCGACCAATGGCACGGGGCAAAGTGCGGGAACGAGCGTCCGCTTGTCCGCCGAAACATCATAAAGCGCATAGGCGAATACAAAATGTCGGTTGTGACGGCTTCTCCGCTGGCTGTTAATTATTCTGCCGACGGTATACCTAACACC
>JAXJVI010000009.1:0-15455 GCA_036308615.1 Acutalibacteraceae bacterium
ATAAAAACGGGGTTTCCAAAACAATCCCCCAGTCTCGCTACGCTCGACAGCCCCCTTTACACAAGGGGGCCTTATTATCAGCTAATCAAAGACCCCCACAAACCCCGATTTGTCCGCCTAAAGTCAAACAAGCCCGGCAAAAGCAGGAAAATAAAGCTTTTGCCGAGCTTGTTATTGTCTCAATTAATCCGTCTTTTCGGAAACTGTTTTTTGACCGCCCCTATTTTATTTAATCTTCTGTATCAAATTCCATATTCGCAAATATGCGCTCCATTCGGGAATCGGGGAAGCGCTTGTCGAAAAATTCATCGAAGGCTGAGCTTGCCGGCACATTGTGAACACGCCGGGACCAGCGCCATACCGAGCAAAGGCTCATAAGGGCGTTGAAAACCATAAACACCGTCAGCGCTACGGTTATTATTTTTCCCGCCTTATTGGGGATTTTCAGGATTATTTTCGCAACCCTCGGGTAGATGCTTTTAATCCACATAACCCCCAAAAAGCCCCAAAAAACAGAGTACAAAAGGCAGATTCTGCCGTTTATATTAAAGGGTATCTCGCTGTAATCCCACGAGGTAGAGCCGAACAAGGTCTCCTGACCCCACGACAGCAGATATTCAACTACGCTTCCTATAACAATTCCGCCGATAAAGGAAAACGCGGAGCTTCGGTTGCGGTAACGGTAAAGAATAAGGGTCAGCGCGACCGCGCCTACGCCGTAAAGCAGATTAAAAGGCCCGTACACAAGCCCCGCGCGGCTTTCTATGTATCCGTTGCGGATAAGACACCACAGCAGCTCCACAACAACCCCCGCAAAGCTGCCCGATATGCAGATGAGCGCGATTTTGTAAAAATTAAGTCCCGCGGCGAAATTATTTGTTTTGGTTTCCTCATAGTCTATAACCGAATTGGCGGGCGCTCGGCGCAGAAAACGCCGCTTTCTTCCGCTTTTTTTGCCTTCATTAAGACGGGTTTTAAGCTCGTCTGCCTGCTCTGATGACCACCTCTGCACCTTTTTAAGCTTAGCTGAGGTTTTTTCAAGGGTTTCCACCTCGCACTTTACCTCGCTTGCAAGGGCTTCCTGTTCTGCGTATGTTATATTGCTCTGATTTGCAAGCCGTTCGTACAAAAGAGCATATCTCTCGCTTTCTCGGCTTTGCATATCAAGAATTTCATCGCTTAAATCTTCAAAATTTTTAAGTGGCATAACCTATCTCCTTTATATAAAATTTGAGAGCTCGGCTAACTCCTCTAAGGTCAGCCTTTCTCCCCGCACGGTTTCGGAAAGACCCAACTTAGCGAGGGCTTTTTTTATGTTTTCCTTATCGATTCCCGCCGTGTTTGAAACGGTGTTTACAAGGGTCTTTCTGCGCTGTGCAAAGCATGCCTTTACAAGGCGGAAGAATTTTGATTCATCATTTACGGCAACAGGCGGGTTTTCCCTAATATGAAGCTGTATAACCGCAGAATCCACCTTCGGAGGGGGCATAAAGCTGTTTTTATCAACCCCGAATAAAATTTCAGGCTCTGCATAGTAGCTTACCGCAACGCTTACCGCCCCCGCCTGCCTTGTTCCGACCTTGGCGCAGAGTCTCTCCGCCGCTTCCTTTTGCACCATAACGGTTATACTGTCAATGGGAAGCTTGCTTTCAAGCAGATTCATAACAATAGGTGAAGTGATATAATAGGGAAGATTTGCGCAGACCGCGACCCGCTTACAGTCGGAAAATTTTTCGGCAATAAGCGCTTTTAAGTCGGTTTTTAAAACATCGCCGTAAATTATCTCGACATTTTCACACTCGGAAAGGGTGACGGGAAGTATTTTTTTAAGCCGCTCGTCAAGCTCGATTGCTATAACACGCTTAGCACGGGCGGAAAGCTCGGCGGTAAGCACCCCTATACCGGGGCCTATTTCTATAACTCCCGTATCCTTATCGCAGGCGGCGTCTGCCATTGCGGGGCAGACATCGGGGTTAATTAAAAAATTCTGTCCCAGCGATTTTTTAAAGGTAAAGCCGTTTTTTTGAAGCAAAGAACGGACCGTATTTATATCAGATAAATTCATAAATTAACTCCCAATATTATAATATAAAGTAATTATACTTTAATATTTACATTGTTGCAATAAATTTTTGCGTGACAAATGACTAAATGTAGTATATAATAAGCTTGAAAACTATTTTTGGATGTGAATAAATTGGATAATAGGTATTATGACAAGGTAATTGAGGAAATGCAGCCGTTTTTTGACGAGCAGGGCTTTGTGCCGCAAGAAGACGGCAGCTTTAAGAACGGCAAAAAGTCGGTAAAGGTGCAGTATGACGAGGCTCGCCAGATGTACACCCTTTCCGCCGCGGATGTTGAAGACGGAAATATCGGTGAATATGCCGAGATCAACGCCTGGCTTTTTGACGACAGCCAAAACGCTAAGGACGCGGCTTCGGTAGGTATAGATTTTACCGCCACCCTGCGTAAAAGCTTAGGTATCAAGGTTAAGCGTGCCGCGGGAGCGGAGGTTGAACTGCCCTCTCTTTCAAAGGGCGGGAGCATCACCGTTACCGGCTTTGCTAAAAAAATGCTGGACTTTTTCCCCGTGCTTAAGGACGAGTACAAAAGCCATATCGCCGAAAACGGTAATTTCCTGTATTTAAACTTCTTCGGCGAGCATCTTGTGCCGCAGTTAAAGTCGGTGCTTACTTCCGGCAATAAAAAGCAGATTAAAAAGCTTTTCGATTTGCTCGACGACCTTTATGTAAAGGGCGATAAGGATACGGTAAATACTATCGTTGCGGTTCTCTGCGCGGTGGCGTATAACGATGAAAAGGTTACGGCGGCGGTAAAGGAAATGTTAGACGGGGATAAGCACTTCCTTTCCTCTTTTGAAAATTTCCTGCCCGTGCTTCCTAAGAGCAAAAAGCTGTTAGCGGCTTTGGTAAAATAAAAATTTTATATGGGGGTTAATTTATGGAGCTGTTTATAATCATTACGGTTGCGGTATTGCTGCTTATTCTTGTTTTCGCAAATGTCCGCATTGTTCCGCAGGCTACGGAGTATGTAATCGAGTTTTTGGGGAAATACAAAACCACTTGGGGAGCGGGACTTCATGTAAAAATTCCGTTGCTTGAAAAAATCGCAAAGAAAATCACATTAAAGGAGCAGGTGCTTGATTCCCCGCCCCAGCCGGTTATCACCAAGGATAACGTCACAATGCAGATTGACACGGTGGTTTATTTCAGGATTTTTGACGCTAAGCTTTACACCTACGGTGTTGTAAACCCCATAAGCGCGCTTGAAAATCTCACCGCCACCACCCTTAGAAACCTTGTGGGCGAATTGGAGCTTGACGGCACCCTTACCTCCCGCGATACCATAAACGCCAAGATGACCGCCATACTTGACGAGGCGACCGATAAATGGGGTATGAAGGTCAACCGCGTTGAGCTTAAGAACATAATTCCGCCCGCTGAAATACAGAACGCGATGGAAAAGCAGATGAAGGCTGAGCGCGAACGCCGCGAAACCCTTTTGCAGGCGGAGGGACACAAGGCCGCCGCTATTACAAGAGCCGAGGGCGATAAGCAGGCTATGATTTTAGCCGCCGAGGGTGAGAGAGACGCTCGTATTGCCAGAGCCGAGGGCGAGGCAAAGGCTATATACCTTCAAAAGAAGGCGGAGGCGGACGGCATCCGCGCGATTAAAGAGGCGGGAGCGGACTCTGCGGTGCTTGAAATCAAGCGTTACGAGGCGCTTGTTGATATGTCCAACGGCACGGCGGCAAAGCTTATAATACCTACCGACGCCATAAATATGGTGACAAAAAACGCGGTATTTACCGAAACAACGGGGCTCGGCGATGTAACAGACGAGGCTCCTAAAAGCAAGCCGACACCCAAAAAGGACGAATGCTGCGATTAAAATAAAAAAACACTTGACAAATTAAAAATATGTGTTAAAATAGTAATCACAATGAAGCAGTACGCAGGTCGTCCTCACCTTTTGAGTTTCGTCTTAAAGGGTTAATAAAGATACAAAGCAACACTTGGTATTTTTATGCGCGGGCGAATTGGCGTCCGCGCTTTTGATTTGCAAAAAACTGCAAATCGGCTGCAAACGAATTTTGGAGGTGCATCAATATTAGCAGCAAAGAGCTTTCCGTAAACGAAAATATTAAATTCAAGGAAGTCCGCACAATCGGATCTGACGGTTCCCAGCTCGGCATTATGCCTGTCGCCAAGGCTTTGGAGGCGGCGTACGGAGCGGATCTTGATTTGGTTTGCATTTCGCCCAACGCCGAACCGCCCGTATGCAAGATTATGGATTACGGTAAATACCGTTTCGAGCAGGCTAAGCGCGAAAAGGAAGCCAAAAAGAATCAGAAAACGGTTGAGATTAAGGAAATCCGCTTAGGACTTAGTATAGATGTGCATGACTTTGAAACAAAGGGCAGGCACGCTATCCGCTTTCTTGACGACGGCGACAAGGTTAAGGTCTCCATTCGTTTCAGAGGCAGGGAGCTGGGTCACCCCGAAATCGGTCTTGACACTATGAAACGCTTTGCGGAATACTGTGCGGAGCACTGCACGGTTGAAAAGGCTGCTAAAATGGAAGGCAGAAATATGATTATGTTTTTAGCTCCGAAAACAGGCAAATAATTGCAGTTGAATTTTATTAGGGAGGATTTAAAATGCCTAAGATCAAAACACACAGCGGCGCAAAAAAGCGCTTTAAGCTCACTAAAACCGGTAAGGTTAAACGCGCTCATGCTTTCAAGTCGCACATTCTCAACAAGAAGACAACCAAGCGTAAGAGAAATCTTCGCAAGACCGTTACAGCCGATGTTACAAATGTAGCAAAGGTTAAGAAAATGATTCCTTATAAATAAGGATTAGCTTGAAAGTGGAGGTTACAAGATATGGCACGAGTTAAGGGTGCGTTAGCAACACGCAAAAGAAGAAAAAAGACTTTAAAGCTTGCTAAGGGCTATTTCGGCGCTAAGTCCAAGCTTTTCAAAACCGCGAAAGAAGCCGTAATGAAGAGCGGCAACTACGCGTATATCGGCCGCAGACAGAAAAAGCGCGATTTCCGTCGCCTTTGGATTACCCGTATTTCCGCCGCCTGCAAGATGAACGGTATCAATTATTCTACCTTCATCAACGGTCTTAACAAGGCAGGAGTACAGATTAACCGTAAAATGCTCGCCGACCTTGCGGTAAACGACGCCGCCGGCTTTACAACTCTTGTTAAAGCCGCAAACAAGGCTCTCGAAAAGTAATTTTTTCGCCCGGGGTTAAAATCTCGGGCGAATTTTTCTTGTTGTATTTTTAAATTTAGGGGGTGACGGTATTGTCGGATTTTAAAACCATTACAAGCAGAGAAAATTCACTTATCAAGCTTGTTTCTTTTCTCCAGACCTCGGCGAAAAAGAGGCGCGAAAACGGTCTCTTCGTCTTAGAGGGGCTTCGCATATGCCTTGACGCTATGGAGAACTCAATCAGGTTTGATAAGTTAATTATCTCGGAAACAGCAATTAAAAAATACAGCGATACCGTAAATTCCTTTGCCTTAAATGCGGACGGGCATTTTGTAATCCCCGATTCGCTTTTTGAAAAAATAAGTGACACTAAAAGCCCCCAGGGAATTATCGCAGTCTGTAAAATCGTAGAGAGAAAAAGCTCCGAAATAGACCCTCGGGGCAGATATGTTGCGCTCGAAAATGTTGCAGACCCCGCTAACCTCGGCGCGGTATCGCGTACGGCAGAGGCCTTGGGAGCAAGCGGACTTATTTTGTCCTCGGACGGGTGCGATCCCTATTCGCCCAAAGCACTAAGGGCGTCTATGGGTACGCTTCTCAGAGTTCCCGTATTTATATTTGATGATTTTGCCTCGGATTTAAAGAATACGGGGCTTAAAAGCTTTGCCTGTGTTGTCGATAAAAGCGCCGAAAGTATTAAGGAACAGAAATTCAAGGACGGCTCGGTCGTTATAATCGGCAACGAGGCGAACGGAATTACCGAAGAAACAAAGGCGGCGGCAGACAAACTCGTTACAATACCTATGCGCGGCAGAGCTGAATCGCTGAACGCTGCGGCGGCTGCGGCTATCGCCGTTTGGGAAATGATGAAATGACGGAATATTTTATTTGGCTTCAAGGTGCGCTCGGAGCGGGGAACATAAGGGCGGTAAAGGCGCTTAAATATTTTGGCAACGCAGAAAATATTTATAAGGCAAGTCCCTCGGAGCGCAAGGCGGCGGGGATGTTTTCGCCTAAGGATTTAAGCCGACTGAGCGGTACAAAAATAGATATAGCCAAAACAATTATTGATGACTGCAGGAAGTACGGGATTGATATTATACCCCTCGGCGATAAAAAATATCCTTATTGCCTGTCGGTTATCGACAATCCGCCTATCGTCCTTTATTTAAAGGGCGAAATGCTCGATTTTGATAATACCCCCGCAATCTGCATTGTAGGGCCGAGAAAGGTGAGCGATTACGGTAAAAAGGCGGCGTATTCCCTTGCTTACCGTCTCTCTAAATCGGGTATGACCGTGGTTAGCGGCGGCGCTGTGGGTAGCGATTATTACGCGCATGTCGGCGCGCTTAAGGCGGGCTGTAAAACTGCGCTTGTTATGCCGTGCGGGATTGAAAGCGGATATTTATCCCAAAATGCGCCCTTAAGGAAATGTGTATCGGAAAACGGATGCATAATAAGCGAGCTTCCGCCAAAGGCGGGTCTTACAAAGTTCAGCTTCCATATTAGAAACCGCATAATGTCGGCATTGTCTCTTGGTACCGTTGTGGTGGAGGCAGGGGAGAAGAGCGGTGCGCTTATTACCGCTAACCACGCTTTAAATCAGGGCAGGGATGTCTTTGTAATTCCCGGTTTACCGACTGAAAAGCATTATGTGGGTTCTAACGCTTTACTGCGTGACGGGGCAAAGCCGCTTTTAGATGTAAGTGATATTTTTAACGAATACATACCCCGCTTTCCGGATAAAATTGATATTAAAAAAGCTTTTGAAAAGCCCCAAAAAAGGGCAAAAAAGACCGAGAAAAAAGAAGTTTACAAAAAATTATCAAATGAAACCCTTTCCAAAGAGGCAAAAATAGTATATAATCATTTAGATAAGCATAAATTTTATCCTGATGAAATAGGCGGGACGGACCTTGGCTCATCCGAAATTCTTTCGGCGCTTATCGAGCTTGAGCTTGAGGGCTTAGTCCGTGCTCTGCCCGGCGGTCGGTATGAGCTTTGCGACCGCAATCAATAAAAACGGAGGAATTAAATGTCTAAGCTTGTAATTGTTGAGTCACCTACTAAGGTAAAAAGTATAAAAAAATATTTAGGCTCGGGCTATGAGGTTATGGCTTCTATGGGTCATATCCGCGATTTACCTAAATCAAAGCTCGGCGTTGATATAGAACACGATTTTAAACCCCAGTATGTCAATATGACGGACAAGAAGGATTTAATCAAGTCCTTAAAGGAAGCCGCCGCAAACAGCGACTGCGTACTGCTCGCAACCGACCCTGATAGAGAGGGAGAGGCGATTTCCTGGCACTTAGCCCAGATTTTGGCGCTTGATATGAACGAGTCCAACCGTGTAGCCTTTAACGAGATTACCGAATCGGGCGTTAAGGCGGGAATTAAAGAACCGCGAAAAATAAATCTCGACCTCGTAGACGCCCAGCAGGCAAGGCGTGTGCTTGACCGTATTGTGGGCTATAAGCTAAGCCCCTTCCTTTGGAAAAAGGTTAAAAGCGGGCTTTCGGCAGGACGGGTTCAGACGGTGGCATTGCGCCTTATTGTAGAGCGTGAGCGCGAGATTGAAAGGTTCAACGCAGAGGAATACTGGTCGGTTGACGCTAAGCTTTTGGCATCAAGAAAGAGCTTTTCTGCCAAGCTCCACGGCTTCGCGGACGGCAAAAAGATTGATATAATACCGAATGAAGAGGAAGCGGGAAAAATCGTTTCCGCCTTAGAGGGGGCGGAATATAGGGTTTCGGAGCTTAAAAAGGGCACGCGCAAAAAGCAGCCCGCTCCGCCTTTTATTACCTCTACCCTACAGCAGGAGGCTTCCCGTAAACTCGGCTTTACCGGTCAGCGCACAATGCGTATCGCCCAACAGCTGTACGAGGGCGTTGATGTGCCGGGCGTGGGTACAACGGGTCTTATAACCTATATGCGTACCGATTCCTTGCGTATTTCCGAGGAGGCGAGAGCCGCCGCTAATAAGTATATATCGGGCAGATACGGTGCAAATTATCTTCCCGAAAAGCCGCGTTATTTTAAAACCAAAAGCGGTGCACAGGACGCCCACGAGGCGATAAGACCGACTTCTGTCACCCTTACCCCCGATTCCCTCAAGGAATCTCTTACGGCAGAGCAGTATAAGCTTTACAAGCTTATTTGGGAACGCTTTATCGCCTCTTTAATGGCAGTATGCGTTCAGAATACCGTTAATGTAAATATAACAGCGGGAGATTACCTCTTTAAGGCAAGCGGATATTCCGTTAAGTTTGACGGCTTTACCGTTCTTTACGAGGAGGGCAGAGACGAGGATTCCGAAGATGGCGGAGCCCTTCCCGAAATGAAGGAGGGCGACATTCTTAAGCTTAAGGAGCTTACTCCCAATCAGCACTTTACACAGCCCCCCGCGCGGTATACCGAGCCTACCTTGATAAAGGCGCTTGACGAAAACGGTATAGGAAGACCGTCTACCTACGCGCCGATTATTTCAAATATCCTAAGCCGTGATTATATTGAGCGGGAGAAAAAGTCCCTAAAGCCCACGGGACTCGGCACTGTAGTTTCCGACCTTATGGTGGAGTATTTTGACAAGATTGTTGATGTTAAATTTACAGCAGGTCTTGAAGAAAAACTCGACGAAATAGGGGCGGGCGAACGGGGCTGGATTGATACCATTAAGGCGTTTTACAAGGACTTTGACAAGCTTTACACCAAGGCGGAAAGCTCCCTTGAGGGCAAGCGGGTGAAGGTTCCTGTGGAGGAAACCGATGTTGTCTGCGAAAAGTGCGGCAGAAAGATGGTTATAAAGTCGGGCCGTTTCGGAAAGTTCTTAGCCTGCCCCGGCTACCCCGAGTGTAAAAATACAAAGCCGCTTCCCGAGGACGAGGTTAAACAACCCTGTCCTAAATGCGGGGCTAAGCTTTTAAAGAAAAAGTCCAAAAAGGGAAAGACCTTTTACGGTTGCTCAAATTATCCTAATTGCGATTTTGCCGCTCCGGGTATTCCTACGGGCGAGACCTGCCCCGAGTGCGGCGGATATATAATAAGCGGAATAAGGGGCAGAAAGTACTGTATGAATTCCGAATGTCCCACAAGAGCAAAGAAAACAGCAAAAAAGAGCGGAGACAAGACCGATGAATAAAATCACGGTTATAGGCGGCGGTCTTGCGGGGTGCGAGGCGGCATGGCAGATAGCTTCCCGAGGGATTGAAGCCGAGCTTATCGAGATGAAGCCCGCCAAAAAAACGCCCGCCCACAAAAGCGATATGTTAGCAGAGCTTGTCTGCTCAAATTCCCTTAAAGCCGCGAGGGTCGATTCTGCGGCGGGGCTTTTAAAGGCGGAAATGCGGCGGCTTAATTCCCTCTGCCTTTCGGCGTCGGATGAGTGCTCGGTACCCGCGGGCGGAGCTTTGGCGGTGGATAGGGACGAGTTTTCCCGCATTATTACCGAGAAGATAAAAAGCCACCCGAATATAACTTTAAAGACCGAGACCGTTACAGAGTTCCCGAGGGACGGCATAACCGTTATTGCCACAGGCCCGCTTACCGACGGCGCGCTTGCCGAGGAGATAAGCAAGCTTTTTGAGGGCGGTAATTTAAACTTTTTTGACGCCGCCGCGCCGATAGTGACGGCGGAAAGCATTGATATGGACAAGGCGTTTTACGCCTCCCGCTACGGCAAGGGCACAGACGATTATATCAACTGCCCTATGAACAAGGAGGAATACACGGCGTTTTATAACGCCCTTATTACCGCCGAGTCCGCACCGGTTCACGGCTTTGACCGCCCTGTAAATGTTTACGAGGGCTGTATGCCGATTGAAATTTTGGCAAAGCGTGGGGAGGACTCAATCCGCTTCGGACCCTTAAAGCCTGTAGGACTTCGGGACCCGAGAACGGGTCACAGACCTTGGGCGGCGGTACAGCTAAGGCGGGAAAACGCGGCGGCGACCTTGTTTAATATAGTCGGCTTTCAAACCAACCTTAAATTCCCCGAGCAGAAAAGGGTATTTTCTATGATACCGGGGCTCGAAAATGCCGAGTTTATGCGTTACGGCGTAATGCATAGGAATTCCTTTATAAATTCGCCCAAGCTTTTAAGCCCTGATTTATCACTTAAAGGGAACGGCAATATCTTTTTCGCGGGTCAGCTTTCGGGGGTTGAGGGGTATATGGAATCGGCGGCAAGCGGAATAGTCGCGGGAATAAACGCCGCGGCGAGACTAATGGGAAAAGAACCGCTTATATTACCCGATTTTACTATGACGGGCGCTTTGCTCTCTTATATATGCAACCCGGCGGTTACCGATTTTCAGCCTATGGGGGCTAATTTCGGCATAATCCCGCCCATCGAGCCGCATATAAGGGACAAGCGTGAGCGGTATGCGGCTCTGTCTGACCGTTCTCTTAATTGGTTTGATAAGAATATTAAAAGAGGAGAATAAAAAATGCGTGTTGTTGTTGACGCTTTCGGCGGGGATAACGCCCCTCTCGAAATAATAAAGGGCGCTTCTTTGGCATCGAATGAATACAGCGCCGAAATTACCCTTACGGGAAAAGAAGAAACAATTAAAAAGATAATCGCCGAAAACGATTTAAAGTTTTACGGTGAGTTAAAAATAGTTGATACAGATGATGTTATCTCAATGCACGATGAACCGACCTCGCTTGTAAAGGCACATTCCGAAAGCTCAATGGCGTTAGCCTTTAAGGAGTTGGCTGAAAACAGAGCCGACGCCTTTGTTTCGGCGGGCTCTACCGGTGCTATAGTAGTCGGCGGCACGCTTATAATAAAGCGTATAAAGGGTGTAAAACGCCCCGCCCTCGCGGGAATTATTCCGGCACCTAAGGGACATTATATGCTGATGGATATGGGGGCTAACGCCGAGTGCAGACCCGAAATGCTCTGCCAGTTCGGTATAATGGCGAGTGCCTATTTAGAGGGAGTAGAGGGCAAAAAGAACCCCGAAATAGGTCTGCTTAATATCGGCACAGAGGACACAAAGGGCGGCGAGCTTCAAAAAGAGGCGTATAAGCTAATGACTGATGCCCCGATAAACTTTGTAGGCAATATTGAATCGCGGGAAATGCCGAAGGGTGTTTGCGACGCAGTCATAACCGACGGATTTACGGGAAATATCGCCCTTAAGCTTATAGAGGGTACATCTTCAACCCTTTTCTCCCTTATCAAAGAGGTCTTCTATAAAAGCCTGCCTAATAAGCTTGCGGCGCTTGTTGTTAAAAAGGATTTAAGCCTAGTTAAAAGGCTTATGGATAGCACGGAGGTTGGCGGAGCACCGCTTTTGGGCGTTAGAAAGACGGTCATTAAGGCGCACGGAAGCTCTAACGCAAAGGCGGTTAAAAACGCCGTAGGTCAGGCGATTAAATTTACCGAAACGGGCGTTGTGGAAAAAATTACGGCGTCTCTTTCGGAAATAAAGGAAGCTAAGGAACAGTAAAATGGAAGCTTTGGAAGAAAGATTAGGCTATAAATTTAAGAACATAAACTTACTTAAAAATTCGCTTACACACTCTTCATACGCAAACGAGGTGCGCGGCGGCTTTTCCTCTAACGAAAGACTTGAATTTTTAGGGGATTCGGTGCTGTCGGTCATAGTCTCGGATTATATATATAAGCATTATCCTAATATGCCGGAGGGGGAGCTTACAAAGCTTAGAGCCTCGCTTGTCTGTGAAAAATCCCTCTGCTCATTTTCAAGAGAGCTTCACTTAGGTGAGTTCTTAATGCTCGGAAAGGGCGAGGAAAAGGGCGGCGGCAGGGAACGTGACTCCATTTTAGCCGACGCCTTTGAGGCGGTGCTGGCGGCGATGTACCTTGACGGAGGTATGGAAGTCGCCCGTAAACATGTTTTGCGCTTCGTACTGCCCGAGCTTAACCACACCGACGACGAGGTGTTTAAGGATTATAAAACCGCATTGCAGGAGATTATCCAGCGCAACCCCGAGGAAGAGGTTACCTATATTTTGACCGGTGAGAGCGGCCCCGACCACGATAAGCTTTTTACCGTAGAGGTGCATCTAAATTCTAATGTAATAGGCACAGGCTCGGGTAAAAGTAAAAAACAGGCGGAGCAGTCCGCGGCAAAACAGGCATTGCATTTAATGGGTGCCGATATATGAGCAAAGCCCACTCGAATATTTCTATTTTTGTTCCCCATATCGGCTGTCCCAATAAATGCAGCTTTTGCAATCAGCGGTATATAACCGGCTCTTGTTGGGCACCCTGCGCCGCCGATGTTGAAAAGGCGGTAGCCGCGGCTAAAGGTAGCAGAAATTTTGACAGTAAAACGGCGGAAATCGCCTTTTTCGGCGGCAGCTTTACGGCTATTAACCGCAACTATATGACCGCTCTTTTAAAGGCGGCGGAGCAGTTCGTAAAGGACGGTACTGTTAAGGGAATAAGAATTTCTACCCGCCCGGACGCTATTGATGACGATATTTTAACCCTTTTAAAGGAATACGGCGTTACCTCAATAGAGCTTGGCGCCCAGAGTATGAACGACCGGGTGCTTAGAATGAACAACAGAGGGCACACCTCGGGCGATGTCGAAAAAGCGTCACGCCTTATCCGCGAATACGGCTTTGAATTAGGGCTTCAAATGATGACGGGGCTTTACGGCGACAGCGATAATTCTGCTGTTAAAACCGCCGAAAGGCTTATTGCCCTAAAGCCCGATACGGTAAGAATTTATCCTACAATAGTATTAAAGGATACCGATTTAGCGGCGCTTTACGCCGATAATATTTATAAGCCCCAAACCCTTGATTCGGCGATAAAGCTTGCGGCAAGGCTGTATAAAATGTTTGAGGATAGCGGTATCAGGGTGATTCGCTTAGGTCTTCATTCAATCGAGGAGGAGGCATATATAGCGGGCCCTTGGCACCCCGCCTTCAGTGAGCTTTGCCAGTCGCAGATAATGCTTACGGGGGTTTTGTCAAGTCTTACCGAAAAGGGTAAATATAACATTAAGGTTGCGAAATCCGCCGTTTCCAAAATGACGGGACAGGGTAGAAAGAATATAATTTTCCTAAAATCAAGGGGCTATGACTGCTGTGTTTCGGTTGATGAAAAATTAAGCGGTCTTGATTTTAAGCTCGAAAGGGAGATGTGAAAAAATGCTGTTAAGCTCTATTCAAATTCAAGGCTTTAAATCCTTTGCGGATAAAACCGTCTTAAAATTCGGCAAGGGAATTACCGCCGTAGTCGGGCCTAACGGCAGCGGTAAGAGCAATATTTCCGACGCGGTGCGTTGGGTTTTAGGCGAGCAGTCCACAAAAAGCCTGCGCGGTCAGTCTATGGAGGACGTTATTTTCGGCGGAACGGAAAACCGCCGTCCCCACGGCTACTGCGAGGTCACTTTAAATATTGACAATACCGACAGAACCCTTAATTTTGATAACGATAATGTTGCAATTACAAGGCGTTATTACCGCTCGCATGAGAGCGAGTACGCGATAAACGGCGTATCCGTGCGCCTTAAGGATATTCACGAGCTGTTTATGGATACGGGTCTTGGCAGAGACGGATATTCTATGATAGGTCAGGGCAAGATTGACAACATCATAAGCTCGAAATCCGGTGAGCGGCGGGATATTTTTGAAGAGGCGGCGGGAATTTCAAAGTACCGCTACAGAAAGCTTGAGGCGGAAAAAAAGCTTGCGGGGGCGGAAGAAAATCTTTTGCGCCTGCACGATATTACAGACGAATTGGAGTCCCGTGTGGGGCCCCTTAAGGAGCAGAGTAAAAAAGCAGAAAAGTTCTTAGAGCTTTCTGAGCGTAAAAAAGAGCTTGAAATAGGTCTTTGGCTTTACACGCTTGATAACTCAAAGGAGGCTTTGCGCGCTCAGGAAAGCAAAATAGCCGCGGCTGAGCTCACCTACCGCGAGATTGACGAGGCTCTCTCCGATTTTGACCGCAAAACCGAGGAAAACACCGCCTATTTCGCCCGCCTTACCTCCGAAATAGAGGGGGAAAGGCTTAATATTTCAAACCTTAATGAGGAAATCGTCAAGAACGACGGTGCGGTTACGGTAATAAAAAACGATATAGAGCACAATAATCAGTCTATAGAACGCCTTAAAGCGGAAATAGAGCAATTAGGCAGGTCGGATAGTGAGGCGCTCGCCGAAATCGAGGAAAAAAAGGCTAAAGCAGAGCAAAAGCAAAGGGAAAAAGCCGAGCTTGAAGAAAAGCTTCGCAGTCTTGAAAACAGACTTTCCGAAATGCTTAATGACAGCGAGAGTATTTCCCGCAAGATTGAGGACAAGGTAAAGAGCCTTAACACCCTTGCCGCCGAGAGCGCGGACAGGCGGGTGGAAATGGTTACTGCCGACAGCGCTATAGAGGAAATTATCGCCCGCAGGAGCACAGCGGACGCGCAAATCGCACAGCACCGTGACGAGATTGAAAAATTAACCTCGGAGTTTAAAGAAACCGAGAGCCTGATTGATAATATAAGCGAAAATATTTTGAGCCGGCAAAACGCCGTAAGGGGCTATGAGCTAAGGCTTAAATCAAGAGAAGAAACCGCCGAGAAGCTTAAGACTGACCTTGATAGGCTTTACCTTGACACCGAGGAAAAGCGCCGTCGCGTTAAGATTTTAAGAGAACTTGAAAACAATATGGAGGGCTTCAGCCATTCCGTAAAGGCGGTAATGGGCGAGGCAAAAAAGGGCACCTTGCGGGGAGTGTGCGGCCCTGTTTCAAGCCTTATTTCGGTTGATAAAGAGTACAGCGTGGCGGTTGAAACCGCCCTTGCTGCGGCAATACAGAACATAGTGGTTGAAACCGAGGCGGACGCTAAAAGAGCAATAAGCTATTTAAAGACCAATAAGGGCGGCAGAGCCACATTTTTACCTGTTGCAACGATAAAGTCACGCGAATTTAAGGAAAGCGGCTTTGAAAACTTGGCGGGCTTTGTAGGCATTGCGGGAGACCTTGTGACCGCAAACGAAAAATACCGCGAGATAGTAAAATATCTTTTAGGCGCGGTGGTTGTGGCGGAGGATATTGACTCTGCGGCGGCGATTGCTAAAAAATACGGCTACCGCGTAAAGGTTGTATCCCTTGACGGTCAGGTTGTAAACCCCGGCGGCTCGCTGACGGGCGGTTCGCTTGTTAAAAGCGCGGGTCTTTTAAGCCGTTCGGGCGATATTAAGTCCCTTGAAAATGAAGTGTTAAAGC
>JAXJVI010000010.1:0-5558 GCA_036308615.1 Acutalibacteraceae bacterium
AAGACATTTTAGGTCACGCAAACTTAGGCACAACCCAGATTTACACCCATGTTTCGGACGCGCAAATAAAGCGGGCTGTAGACGCCAACCCGCTTTCCAATGTTAAGGATAAAAAATGATTTAATTATAACGGACAGACATCCTCGACCGTTCACCGTCTAACATCTAAATCAATATCCCCTGTCGCGGGGGTGTTTAAAAGCTTTCCGTCTCTTGAAAAGCGAGAGCCGTGGCAGGGGCAGTCCCAAGTGTGCTCGTTTTTGTTCCATTTAAGGGCGCACCCTAAGTGGGGACAGCGCTTGACTGTCGGATACAAAAGCCCGCCTGCCGCGCTTACGGCATTAAAGACAAGCTGTTTTCTTAAAATATGCCTTGAGGGGGAGAAAACCTCGGAAAATTCGTTTTTCTTTCCCATTATCATATCGGTCAGTATTTCCGCCGCCACCATAGAAGAGGTCATACCCCACTTATTAAAGCCTGTCGCCACATATAAATCGGGGGTGTTAGCCGAGTAATTGCCGATATACGGCACGCCGTCAAGGGTTATGCAGTCCTGCGCCGCCCAGTTGTATTTTTCCGTAGCAGTCGGGTAATATTTTTCCGCAAGGAAGCGCATCTGCTCCCATCCGCCGCTTTTCTTGCCGGTGCGCTTGCTTTCCCCGCCGATTATAAGGAACTTTCCCGCGCTCCTAAAGGAAAAGCCCTCCTCCGACTCATCACGGTACATTCCCTCAAGCGGCTTTGCACCCAAAAACGCCGAAACATAGGACCGTTTTTGATACATCTTTAAAAAATAACTCCCGTGCTTGTTTATAATCGGGAAATGGGTGGCGACTATAATTTTTTGCGCCTTAATTTCCCCGCCGTCACACACCGCCGTAAGCCCTTTAAGCTCCTTTACGGCGGTGTTTTCGTATATTGTAAGGTCTTTTGCGATAAGCTTTAAAAATTTAAGCGGATTAAACTGCGCCTGTCCCGAAATTTTAACAGCCCCCGCAATCTTAAACGGCAGCTCGGTCTTTTCGCAAAACTCCGCGTTTCCACCTATTTTGTTAATGGCTGAAACCTCTTTTTCTATTTTTCTGCGGTCGGAAAGCGAATAGATATAAGAGTCTGTTTCCTTAAAATCGCAGTCGGTATTTTTGCAAAGCTCCTTATACTCTGAAAGCGCCTTATCATTAGCCTTCAAATAAAGTCCCGCTTTTTCTGTACCGAATTCATTGATCAGCTTATCAAAAACCGCCCCGTGCTGAACGGTGATTTTAGCGGTAGTCCCCGCTGTTACGCCGCGGCAGATTTTATCCGACTCGGCTATAACACAGTCCACACCTGCGTTTTTTAATTTATATCCGCAGAGTATTCCCGCAATACCTCCGCCGATTATTAGGACATCGGTTTTAATATTGCCCTCTAATTTCGGAAATTTAGGCATTTGCACGGTGCTTTCCCAAAGTGACAGCATAAAATCTCCTCCTCGGTTATTATTCCCTAAAAGTCTCATATATTCCCGATTAACAAACAAGGCGGCTGTTGAATACCATATAATTAGAAGATTACATACAGCGGAGGGAAAGCATATGGGTCTTACCAAAAGCTCGGTCGGAATCGGCGCGGTGGATTCAGGCCTTATTATAAAAAAGCAAAGTCCAAACGATAAAATTATAGCCCTCGCGGGCAATCCCAATGTAGGCAAAAGTACGGTTTTCAACGCCCTTACAGGGCTTAATCAGCACACGGGCAACTGGCCGGGCAAGACGGTCGCCAATGCCCAAGGCTACTGCAAAAGCGACAAGCACTCCTTTGTTTTGGTGGATATACCGGGTACTTATTCCCTTATGGCGCACTCCGCCGAGGAGGAGGTCGCACGGAATTTTATCTGCTTTGGTGCGCCCGATGCCGTGGCGGTGGTATGCGACGCCACCTGCCTTGAAAGAAATATGAATTTAGTGCTTCAAACCCTTGAAATTTCCTCTAATGTTATTGTATGTGTAAACCTGATGGACGAGGCAAAGCGCAAAAAAATCAATATTGATTTAAAAAAGCTTGAAGAGCGCCTCGGCGTTCCCGTAATAGGGGTTACAGCGCGAAAAAAGAAAAGCCTTAAAAGGCTTTTGGACGCGCTGGACGCCGCCTGTGATAAAAAAAACGAAAACAGCCCCTATAAAGTGATATATTCGCCCGAAATCGAAAAAGCGATAACCCTTGTGGAGCCCGAGGCAAAGCGGCTCTCTAAGGGCAAAATAAACAGCCGTTGGTTATCTCTTAAATTGCTTGACGGCGACAGCTCGCTATTATGTGAAATTTGCGGCTGTTTAGGGGATGATTTTCTTAAAAATCCCGCCCTTTTCGCATCGCTTAATAGAGCAAGAGAGACTCTTCAAAAATCGGGAATTACCCGCGAAAAGCTAAAGGACAGCACGGTTTCTGCTGTTGTAGCCGCCGCCGAGAAAATCTGTGACGGAGCGGTTACATACGAAAAAAAGCAGTACTCCGGGCGTGACCGCCGCATTGACCGATTGCTTACGGGTAAGCTTACCGCCTACCCTTTTATGTTTCTTTTGCTTGGCGTTATTTTTTGGCTCACCATAACAGGGGCAAACTACCCCTCCGAGCTTTTGTCCCGCCTTTTTGCCCTTATCGGGGATAAGCTTGACGCGGCTTTTACCGCTCTCGGCGCGCCCGACCTACTTCACGGTGCGCTTGTTGACGGGGTTTACAGGGTGCTCACCTCGGTGATTGCGGTAATGCTCCCGCCTATGGCGATATTTTTTCCGCTTTTCACCCTTTTAGAGGACTCGGGGTATCTTCCGAGAATTGCCTACAACCTTGACCGACCCTTTAAACGCTGCAAAGCCTGCGGAAAACAGGCGCTGACAATTTGTATGGGCTTTGGCTGCAACGCGGCGGGCATTGTCGGCTGCAGAATTATCGACTCGCCGCGCGAACGGCTCTTAGCGGTGCTTACAAACAACTTTATCCCCTGTAACGGCAGATTTCCGATGTTAATTTCAATAATCACGATGTTTTTTGTTACAGGCTCCGCGGGCGGGCTTTCCTCCCTCTTTTCTGTAGCTGTTCTGACCCTTGCAATCATCTTTTCGGTAGGAATGACGCTTGTTGTAACAAAGCTCCTCTCAAAAACCCTGTTAAAGGGTGTGCCCTCTTCATTTACCCTTGAATTGCCGCCCTATCGCCGTCCGCAAATCGGCAAGGTTATAGTGCGTTCGGTATTTGACCGCACACTTTTCGTTTTGGGCAGAGCCGCCTCGGTTGCAGCTCCCGCGGGGCTTATTATCTGGCTTATGGCGAATGTCACGGTATCGGGGAGCAGTCTTTTAAGCCTTTGCGCCGATTTTCTCGACCCGCTCGGCAAGCTTATGGGACTTGACGGCGTAATCCTTTTCGCCTTTATATTAGGCTTTCCCGCAAACGAGATTGTAGTCCCCATAATAATGATGACATATCTTTCGGCGGGAACTATAAACAGCGCATACGGTCTTGCCGAAATGCAGGCGCTCTTTGTCTCTAACGGCTGGAACGCCGTCACAGCGATATGCTTTATAATCTTTACCCTTATGCACTGGCCTTGCTCTACTACGCTCCTTACAATCAAAAAGGAAACCGGCAGTCTTAAGTGGACATTTCTTGCCGCCGCGATTCCGACCGCTATAGGTATAGCTCTATGTATATTAGTGAATTTTATTGCTTCGGTTCTGTTGTGACTTGACAAACCGATAAAATTTGTTATAATAAAAACAGAAAGGCAACCGATAGACGGTTAGCCCTCATTAGCTTTAGAAATAAATCGTCAGCTTGGTTAGGGATGGCGGTTTATTTCTTTTTTATAGTTGCTATGTAACCTGTTGCAAATATCAAAATTAATATGATAAATACATAATGCTCCATGGGCAACGCCCCCTTTCGAGGGCAGAACTTTAACCGCCTACCGTTGTAGGTTGCCTTTAAGGGTGTTTAATACACCGATACTATTTTACACAATTACCGTTTATTTGTCAATTATCATAACTTGACAAATCGGTAGATTATGCTATAATAAAAACAGAAAGGCAACCGATAGACGGTTAGCCCTCTTGAATTGATTTAGAAATAAACCGCTTCATTTGGACTGTGGGCGGTTTATTTCTTTTTCGTTATACTAACGACAAGTGCAACTATTGAAACAATTAGAGTCAGTAATAAAAATAACTCACTGTATGTAACCATAAGCACCGCCCTCCTTTCGGGAGGGAAAAGTGCCCTCCGAATTAACAGAGGACTAACCGCCTGAGCGTCAGGTTGCCTTTAAGGGTGCCTTAAGCACCGATATTATTTTACACAATTATCGCTTATTTGTCAAACAAAGCCCTCCCGAAATTATCAATCGGGAGGGTTTAAGATTTATATTCTTTCAGCGACTAAATCGCCCATTTCCGAGCAGGTGACCTTTTTACAGCCCTCCTGCATAATATCGCCCGTACGGAAGCCGCCGTCAAGCACCTTGTTGACCGCGTCCTCGATAGCGTCCGCCTCCTTTGCCATATCAAAGGAATAGCGGAGCATCATAGCGGCGGAAAGGATAGTGCCGAGCGGGTTTGCGATGTTCATTCCCGCAATGTCGGGCGCAGAACCGTGGATAGGCTCGTACATTCCGAGAGTTCCCGAGGAAAGGGAGGCGGAGGGCATCATACCTATAGAGCCTGTAAGCATTGAAGCCTCGTCCGAGAGTATATCGCCAAACATATTTTCAGTAACCAAAACATCAAACTGGGTCGGGTTCTTGATAAGCTGCATAGCGGTGTTGTCAACCAAAATATCGCTGTATTCCACCTCGGGGTACTCTTCGCTTAAACGGTGCATTGTCTTTCTCCAAAGTCTTGAAGTATCAAGCACATTCGCCTTATCGACTGATGCCAAACGCTTGCCGCGCTTCATCGCCGTCTCAAAGCCGACCCTGCCTATGCGCTCAATTTCGCTTTCGCTGTAGGGCATATAATCGGTTGCGACCAATTCGCCGTTTACTTCTTCGGTCTTCCTTTGCCCAAAGTAAACACCGCCTGTAAGCTCGCGGACTATAAGCAAATCAATGCCGCCCCCAACAATCTCCTGTTTAAGGGGAGACGCGTCCTTAAGCTGGGGAAAGAGCTTTGTAGGTCTAAGGTTTGCAAAGAGGTTAAGCTCCTTTCGAACCTTTAAAAGCGCCTTTTCGGGGCGGATAGAGGGGTCACAGCCGTCCCACTTAGGGCCGCCGACAGCGCCTAACAGCACGCTGTCCGACTCCTTACACTTCTCCATTCCCTCATCGGTAATCGGCACGCCGAATTTATCAATCGAACAGCCGCCGATGTCAACATAGGTGTAATCAAAGGAGTGACCGAATTTATCGGCAATCTTATTTAATACCTTTACCGCCTCGGCAACAATTTCGGGGCCGATGCCATCGCCGGGGAGAACGGTTATCTTCTTATTCATCAGCGGTTTCCTCCTTTAATGATTTGAGCAGGCCGCCCTTTTTAATAATGTTCTGAATAAAGGGCGGGAAGGGCTGTGCCTTGTAGGTC
>JAXJVI010000011.1:0-2385 GCA_036308615.1 Acutalibacteraceae bacterium
CTACAATACGTTGCAACAATGCTTCATCTGTCTCATTGGGATAACAATTCTTGAAAGCGGTATAGTCGCCCATGATTATAAGAGTGCCAAACTCATTATCTCCAGTATTTTGATTGGTATAAGCGCCAAACTGTATACCGTTATATTTTTCATACTCTTTTTCTTTATTTTTATCTCCGTCTTTATCCGTATAACCGAATGTTGTAACATATTCACCTTCTTCAGGCAACGGGCATTTGAGTACGGTAATATCACCAGTCGCACCGGCGAAATTAAATGTATCCACACCATCTGCTTTAGAAAAATAATTGGGTTTGCCATCTACCATAGTATATACGCCGCCTACGGGAACGAAGTAACCATCGCCCGGATTTTTTATAGCTACTTCTACACTATCGATAGTATAATTCGTTTCCGTTCTGGTTAATTTAAGTGTTCCTGTTGCGATGTTGGAGTAAGTATAAACCTTATCAACATTCGTATCCGCAAATTCACCGGATACTGTAATATCACCGTCAAAATTGCCCTCATCATTACTAACAGTAAGTTCTAAGTAGACCGAAAGATTCTTTTCGGCGTCGCCTACATTGAAAACATTAACTAATGTAATAGTACCGGCAGTCTTATCAACCTTGTAATCCGTACCTTCAACCCAACTGCCGTTTCCTGTAACCTTTGCCTCTGAAAGACTCATTCCTATGGGAAGTGTGACAGTAAGCTTTGCGCCTGTAACATCCGCAAAATCAGACGACTTTAATGTAAGGGTTGCGGTTGCGGTGCCATCACTGTTAGTTTTGCCGGGCATAGCAGAATTTCCGAATTCAACGGCGGGTGCACTATTTGTGTCCCATGCCGATGCAGTTAACGCACAGCTAAACGCGGTAGCGGCAGCCAACACAGCCGTCAATATTTTTGTTCTGATTTTCATAACCGTTCCTCCTGAATATTAATTGCAATTTAATCAAAAATACTCTCTCCGAGACAAAACGACATAGGTAGACAAGACAGTCTACCCACTTTATTATGATTATATCACCAATTTTACCATTTTGCAAGCGTTTTATTGATAAAATTTATTATATTATGCGAAAAGCGACTGTAAAAAAACAATCAAACCGTTAATGTAAGCTTAAAGGAAATATCCTTTTCTTTAAGGCGGTATTTTTCATCGAGGGCGGGGCCGCAGGAATTTGAGCCTATGCCGGAAACCTTATAGTCCACCCTGACATGGGTGCCGTCGGATTTTTTAAGCTCGTCTGTATGCTCGGCGGCGGTAAGGGCTTCAATACTGTGGTGCAGTACGCTTATCTCCATATTCTCCGCGCTGAACTTAAGGGAATTCTTAATATCAAGCAGCCTACAGTCGGTATGGTTGCCGTGCTCCTGGGGACGGACATAGTTTACATACTCTTTATCGGCGTTGCTTTCGTGGAAGGCGATAACCCCGTGGTGGGTCATATCCCGGTAGCTTTCCAGAGGGCCGTTGCCGAAGTAGGTAAAGCTGTCTTTTTCATACGGGAGCTTAAACTCAAAGCCAAGTCTCGGCAGCCAAACAACATTTTCCCTGATTTTTCCGTCAAGAGCCACATCAACAGAGCCGTCGGTGAAAAATTCATAGGAAAGAGTGAAATTAAAGAAAGGCTTACGGGAAACGCCCGCCGATGACCCAACAAAGATCGCCTTATTTTCCGTTATTTCACAGGAATAAATCTTAGTAAAGGTGCAATCAAAATTCTCGCCCTGCCAGATATTTGTTCTGTCCCACAACGCCTTTATTCCCCTGTCATTATCGGTAGTAGCTCGGAAGTAGGAAAGCTTTGCGGGGGCGGTAAGCTGTTCGATGCCGTTTTTAACTACGCTTTGGAGCATACCCGTTTGCTTAGAGAGAACATAACGGAAATTCTCCCCCTCGGCAGTAATTTCAAACTCACCGTCGCTAAGTATAAGCGGTTGTTTTTCGGTTTCCGCATAAACAACGGGAACAGGGAGCTTTTCTTCAAGACAGCCTATTTCAAAATTATCGGCGTCAAACATTTTTACGGTTATATAACAACCGAGCCTACAGCCTTCCGGCAGTTTAACAAGGGGCGTAAGGGTGAATTCCTCACCGGGTTTAGTGTTAAGACGGACGATTTTTTTCTCAAGGCTTTCTCCGTCGGCTGTAATCTCATACTCAAAGGAATATCCGTCAAAGGAGGTAAAGTCGAAGCGGTTTTTGAGCTTTAGCGAGCCGTCCTCCCACCTTATACGGAAGGGCGCATAGGTATTTTTTATTTCGTAAGAGCCCGCCTTAAGGGAACGGTCGGAAAATACCATGCCGTCACAGCAGAAATTGCCGTCATGGGTGAGCTCCCCCTCAAAGTCGCCGCCGTACTTCTGCACGCC
>JAXJVI010000012.1:0-2853 GCA_036308615.1 Acutalibacteraceae bacterium
GAATAACAGCCGATAAAATCCAGACAACCACCATTAATAGACTGATCGTTGCCGATACGCCCGACAAGCTTTCCGAAACGCCGGAAATCATATTCTGCGTGCGAATAGCCTTTACCTGGCGGACGTGCAGATTGATGTCTCCGGCGACTTCGTCGATATCGTAGCCGTCGGCGACCTTGATCAGTACCGAAGAAACAACGTTGTCGGGATCGATTGTTTTTTCCTGGTTAGGATTTTTCTCATTGTGCGCCCTGATAAGCTCCTTCATGGTATCGATATCAACATACAGAGCACTGTCAAGCTCGGTACCCGTTTTATCAAGCATCGCCTGAACATGCAGCGTCTTTCCGTAAATTTCAACGGTCATATCCGTATTTGGCGTAACATCGCTGCCGACAACCGCGTCGTAAAGCCCCAGTTTGTCTGAATAGCTTTTTTCTACCCACGGCTGAATGGAAAAATCCGTAGCCGGGTCAAAGCCGATTATCTGCAAACGGCTTGAACAGCAGGAAGCCTTTGCCGAAGCAAGATAAAACTGCGCGGTTATCTTGTCAATGCCTTCTATCTCGGTCTTGATTTCTTCATAGTATTTGGAATCCATATAAAACTGCCCGGGCTTGCCCTGAATAATCACCGAGTCATAGCTTACCTGCGAGGTCGCTGCGTAGGGTGTGACGATAATATCCGCGCCCAACCGCGCCGAAAGACTGTTGATTCCGTTTGAAAGACTCGTTACCATTACTGTTCCGCCAAAAGCAGAAAGTGCCAAAAAAGCCGATATAAAAATCAGCGCAAGGCTTCTTGCCGGCTTTCTGACAAGGTTTTTAATAGGCAAAGAATTAATTGAGCGCATGTTATTTCTCTTTTCTTCTTATATTCAGGATAAGACCTGTAACCGCCGCAACAAACGTAGCGGAGGCAAAAAGCAGCGCAACCGGCTGTGTGACAGTGCGGCAGTGCATATCGGGCATCATGCAGAGCGAAATCAAGGTTCCCGGTACAAGTGCTATAATGATTGAGGTCAGGCAGGCGGCTAAGTCAAGCCCTGCCCTGAACATTCTGTTGGGAACGATAACCGCCGCCAACGCTTCGGCTGAAATCAACGCGCCGAGAGACGTAATGATCACCTGTGCCCAGTGACAATTCATAAAGCTGCCGTCCTCTTTTGCGCCGCACGCGCTGAAAAATGTCAGCGAACCAATTATAATAGCCAATCCTATTACGAGCAAAATAATCTCCGCCATTCCTGTTTTTAATCTTTTCATATTTACCTCCGCGTTTCATTTAGTTAGCTAACACTAACTTGCTGTCAAAAAATAAAAACTCATTCCTCCGCACGAAAAGGCGCCTTACGGATAAAAGTAAGATAGCTTTTTAATGCAGTAAATGCCTGTATGCTGTCGTCACTAAGGTAATGCTCAATACTGGAAGCGTCCTCTTCAGCAACGTACTTATCCACGCCCAGCTCAACTAAAAACGAGTAAATGATTTGGTAACGTTCCATAATCCGCTCCGCTGTTTTTTGCCCTTTTTCAGTAAGCTCAATTGTTTTATCTTCTAAAACCACAATAAATCCTTCATCCACAAGCTCTCTGATTGTCGCAGATACCGTCGGCTTCGTCACACCCAGCTCGCGCGCAATATACGCGCCGCGAACGGGGCCGTTCCGTTTCAACTGATAGATTGTTTTCATATAATTTTCTATTTTTTTATCACGAATCATTGTTCCCCACCCTAAAAAGTTAGCCTATGCTAACCATCCCGTAAACTACAAAGTCAGGCAATAAGCCTGACCTTACCGGGATATTATAACAGCCTAAGTTCTTTTTGTCAAGACAATTTTTTATCCCAGCGCCACGTCCAAAACCATCATTACCGTGAAGCCGAGAGCAAACATAATGACTCCGACGTTGGAATGCTCACCCTGCGACATTTCGGGGATCAGCTCCTCTACTACCACATAAATCATCGCGCCTGCCGCAAAGCTGAGCAAATACGGCATTACGGGAACCATCAGCCCTGAAACCAAAATTGTTATCAATGCGCCGATTGGCTCTACCGCTCCCGACAGTACGCCGCCAAAGAATGAAAACGACTTGCCTTTTCCCTCTGCGTGAAGCGGCATAGAGATGATCGCTCCCTCGGGAACATTTTGTATCGCTATTCCAAGAGCAAGCGCCAGCGCGCCGCCTGCGGATATTTCGGCTGAGCCTGAGATCAAGCCCGCGTATATCACACCTACCGCCATACCCTCAGGGATGTTATGCAGCGTAACTGCAAGCAATAGCATGGTTGTTTTAGCCAGCTTGCTTTTGTGTCCTTCAGCTTTATCGGCGAACATATGAAGGTGCGGTATTGTTTTATCGAGTATCAATAAAAACAGCGTTCCTATCCAGAATCCGACAACTGCGGGTACAAACGCAAATATCCCCATCAAATCGCTCTGTTCTATGGCAGGTATCAGCAGGCTCCAGACGGAAGCCGCTGTCATCACGCCTGCCGCAAAACCCGTCAAGGCGCGCTGAACACTTTGCCCGAGCTGCTTTTTCATAAAGAATACAAACGCCGCGCCTAAGGTTGTTCCGATAAACGGTATCAGGATTCCGAGTATTACAGATATGTTCACACAATCATCTCCGACAGCGCGTTCTTTAGTTTTTCCGCGCTAAGATATAGCTTTTCAAGCTCCTGCCCTTCCAGCTCTGTTATTATCCTTTCTGCGACGCCGTTTTTACATAACTTTGACGGCAAGCTCAATGCGACCCCGTCTATTCCGTACTCTCCTGTCAGCGGAGAACTTACGGAAGCGATAACATTTTTATGATTGATTATCGCGTCGGTAAGCATACAGAC
>JAXJVI010000013.1:0-2368 GCA_036308615.1 Acutalibacteraceae bacterium
CCGTCACAGCAGAAATTGCCGTCATGGGTGAGTTCCCCCTCAAAGTCGCCGCCGTACTTCTGCACGCCATCAACAACTACAACATGATCCGCCCATTCCCAAACACAGCCGCCTATAAGTTTTTTATTTTCGTATATTGCATTCCAGTAATCCCAGATTTCACCGGGGCCGTTGCCCATTGCGTGGGCATACTCGCACATAAAGACGGGCTGTTTAATGTTATCGTCCTTTGCCAAGTCTTTTATCCTACCCACCGAGGGGTACATCATAGAGAAAACATCGGTATTGTCGGGCGTGCCCTTTCTGGACGCGTCCTCGCAGTGGGCAAGGCGAACCTTATCCCGCGCTTTCAGCCATTCAATCATATCGTGCTGATTTTCGCCGAAGCCGCTCTCGTTTCCCGTTGACCACATAATAATAGAGGAATGGATTTTATCACGCTCATAGGCGCGTTCCATACGGCTTAAAAACTCCGTCTTCCATTCGGGATTAGCGCAGGGCCAGTCGGACGAATCAACATCGAAGCCGTAGCCGACATCAGCATATCTTCTTACAAATCCGTGGGTTTCAATATCGGTCTCAAGTATTACATAAAAGCCCATTTCGTCGCAATAATCAAGGAACTTCGGACTCGGCGGATAATGGGAGGTTCTTACTGTATTAATGTTAAGCTCCTTCATAAGCTTAAGGTCGCGGACATAATCCTCCTCCGACATAGTCCAACCCTTTTCGGGGTGGGTGTCGTGATGGTTTACACCCTTAAGCTTTACGGGCGTGCCGTTTATTAAAAGCTCGTAATCGGGGGAAATTTCAACAGTGCGGAAGCCTATTTTTCGGGTTACAGTCTCCCCCGCGGCGGAAAGCTTAACGGTATAAAGATTAGGGGTTTCCGCCGTCCAGAGCTTTGGAGTACCGACCGTAAAGCAGAGCCTGCCGCCCTCGGAAATTCCCGTGGCTAAAAGGGTTTCGCCGTCATACAGCTCGGCGGAAAAATCCTTATCGGCTATGCAGATTATGCTGTTGCCCTCGGCTTTTAAATCTAAATCAAAAATATGACCGTGGGGGCGGGAAAGGATATAAACATCCCTGAAAATACCGTTATAACGGAAAGCGTCCTGGTCTTCAAGATAACTGCCGCAGCACCATTTGCGTACATAAACCCGCACGGTATTAGTGCCCGAGCTTACAAAATCGGTTATATCAAATTCCGCCATAAGTCGGCTGCCCTCGGTAAAGCCCACATATTTCCCGTTGATATACACCTCTGCCATAGAGGAAACGCCCTCAAAAACAAGGTAGGTGTCAAGACTGCCATCGTTGAGCTGAAAGCTGCGCTCATAAACACCGACAGGGTTAATATCGGGCACATAGGGCGGGTCGCAGGGAAAGGGATAATTAATATTAGTATAATTAGGCTTTTCGTAGCCCTCTAACTGCCAGCAGGAGGGAACGGTAATATTATCCCATTCCTCTATATCGCCCGCTTTATCCCCGTTTTCAAAATATTTAAAGCGCCATTCGCCGTTGAGGTCGCACTTTTCGCTCCCCTCGGGGATATACCAGCTCCTCTGCTTCAGCCTGTTTTCACTTGTTTTAATCGGATTTTCGTATTTTCTCATACCGCACCCCGGTTATTCTTATTTAATAATTTTTTATAAACCTTTACAAGCACAGGTCTGAGAATACACTTCCAAAGGTACCTTAAAGGGTAGCTTACCCTATTAAGAATGATATAAAGCTTATATTTACGGCTCTTTTCGCAGTCACAGTATCTTCCCTCTCTGTAAAACGCCTTCATAACCCCTACAATCTGCGATTCCTTAACATATTCTTTAAAAAACAGGTTATCCCCTCGAATAATGTAGGTGCCGTCCTTCCCCACCTTTAAAATTCGGTGGAGAACAAGCTCCTTTTTACCCTTTACTCGGTAGAGCGGCGCGTCCCCCGCCTTTAGGGGAAACCGAGGGCGTTTTATTACAACAATATCCCGCCCCTGTCGAAGTAACGGACGCATACTCGTACCTCTGGTGCGGGTCATAACCTCGTCCTGCGTTTTTAAGAGCTCCTCGGCGTTTTTAAGCTCGGTCTCCGGCATTATTCTATTACATCCGATTCTTTCAGTTTTGCAATAAATTCTTTAACGGTCTCTCGAAGCTCCTCGGGGCTTACTCCCTCGTATTCCTTTTCCATTGACGCGACTATTTCGTCCTCGGTCACATCGTTTTTAAGCATATTAAATATATACGCTCCGGTATCGTTCATCTTAACGAATCCGCTGAACTTTTCCGCGTCCTCCCCTACGGCGACCGCCACAATCCTATCCGCAACCTTATTTGTAACAAAATTATATTTTAGTTTCATATATAAC
>JAXJVI010000014.1:0-3708 GCA_036308615.1 Acutalibacteraceae bacterium
GCTATGACGATTTGGCTAAAAAAGTAGCCGAAACCTATATAAAGCTTATCGATGAGAATTTCGCTAAGACCGGCAACCTTTGGGAAAAGTATAACGGACTTGACGGAACGGTCGCCAACGAGGACTACAACGCCCCGAAAATGATGGGCTGGACAGCGGGAATGTATATGTATTTCAGCCGATTAAAATAACCGAATCCCTCCTTGCCACCCTTTAAGGCCCCCAAGCCTCACGGGGGCTGTCGAGCAGAGCGAGACTGGGGGATATAGTCTACCATCTAACATCTTAAAAGGAGAAAAAATAATGTCAAAGGTAAACGAATTTATAGAAAAATATTTCTGCGATACTGTAAAACACAAAACCGAGGACGAAGGCCGCCTTATAGGTCTGCCTTATCCCTACACCACCCCCTGCGCCAACGAGCTGTTTGTGGAGTTCTTTTATTGGGATACATACTTTACAAATGTCGGTCTCATAGCGGCGGGCGATGTGGAACAGGCGAAGAACAATACCGACAATGTGGGCTACATAATTAATAAATACGGCTATATGCTAAACGCCAACACCACAAATATGCTTGAGAATCAGCAAAGCCAGCCCCCCTATTATTTCAAAATGGTTGAGGAGGTTTTCGATGTAACCGGCGATAAGGAATGGCTTAAGGAAAGCTATAAAACCCTTGCTAAGGAGTACGAATTCTGGCAGACCGAAAGAATCGCCCCGAACGGGCTTAATATCTACGGCCCTCATAAGGGCTACAGTGCGGACAAGATTGAAAGATTTTCGAAATATTTCTTGGATCGCTTCAAGGGCTACGAGTTAAAAAATGAGGAGGATAAGGTAAACGCCGCCCATACGATTTTCACAATGTGCGAGAGCGGCTGGGACTGCAACTCCCGTTTCGAGAACGCGGGCGAGTTTTATAACCCCGTTGACCTTAATTCTCTGCTTTACGGGCTTGAAAAAGCAATGGCGAAGTTCGCAAAGGTGCTTGAAAACGGCGAGGAGGCTATTTGGAACGACCGTGCGGCACAGCGCAAGGCAAAAATGCTTGAATTGATGTATGATAAGGAAAGCGGAGTTTTGCTTGATTATAATTATAATGAGCAAAAATTAAGCCCTGTAGTTTCCTTTGCCTCAATTTATCCGCTGTTTGTGGGAATGCTCGATTCCGCAGAAAAGGAAATGGAGCTGTTGCGCGATAAGCTGATGTTGAAATACGGCGTCAGCCCCTGCGTTCCGGGCGAGTATAATTATGCGCTCCAGTGGGATTACCCCAATATCTGGCCGCCCCTTCAGTATATAGCTTATGCAGCCTGTAAGAACTACGGCTATGACGATTTGGCTAAAAAAGTAGCCGAAACCTATATAAAGCTTATCGATGAGAATTTCGCTAAGACCGGCAACCTTTGGGAAAAGTATAACGGACTTAACGGAACGGTTGCCAACGAGGACTATAACGCCCCGAAAATGATGGGCTGGACAGCGGGAATGTATATGTATTTCAGCCGCCTTAAATAAGCACGCGGTTAGAACGCTGTAACCTATAATTCATAATTTGGTTGTAAAAAAAACAAGCTCGGCATAGCTGCTTATGCCGAGCTTGTATTATTATTATTAACCGCCCAAGTAGGCTTTTTTAACCGAGTCGCTCTGGGCTAATTCCTTGCCTGTGCCCGAAAGGACGATTTTGCCGTTTTCAAGAACATAGGCGCGGTCGCAGATATCAAGCGCCTTATTCGCGTTCTGCTCTACAAGCAAAATGGTTGTGCCGCTGTCGCGGAAGTCCTTGATAATCTCAAAAACCTCGTCAACAAGCAAGGGAGACAGTCCCATTGAAGGCTCGTCAAGCATAAGGAGCTTGGGGTGGCACATCATAGCCCTGCCCATTGCGAGCATCTGCTGTTCGCCCCCCGAAAGGGTGCCCGCAATCTGGTTTTTGCGTTCCCCAAGCCTCGGAAAGCGGGTGCAGGTAGCCTCGATATCCTTTTTGATCTGCGCCTTATCCTTTCCGGTATAAGCCCCCATAAGCAGATTTTCATAAACCGTCAGTTCCTGAAAAATTCTTCTGCCCTCGGGCACCTGGGTCATTCCGAGATTAACGATTTTATGACCGGGCATTTTGGTTATGTCCTTTCCGTCATAGTGAACGGTGCCCGAATGAATGGGTATAAGCCCCATAATGCTTTGCATAATTGTGGTCTTACCCGCGCCGTTAGCGCCTATAAGGGTGACTATTTCCCCCTCGTCTACGGTGAAATCTATTCCCTTAAGCGCCTGTATTACGCCGTAAAAAACCTGTAAGTCCTTTATTTCAAGTAACGCCATAATCTACCCTCCGATATAAGCCCGAATAACCTCGGGGTCATTCAGTGCGGTCTGCGCGTCGCCCTGCGCTAAGGTTGTGCCGAAATTGAGAACTGTGATTTCGTCGCAAAGCCCCGAAACAAAGCGCATATCGTGCTCTATAAGAAGAACCGAGATATTAAATTCATCACGGATAAAACGGATAATATCCATAAGCTCGGAGGTTTCGTTGGGGTTCGTACCCGCGGCGGGTTCGTCCAAAAGCAGGAGCTTCGGATTAGTCGCCATAGCACGGGCAATTTCCAGCTTTCTCTGCTTGCCGTAGGGCAGGTTGGAGGAAAGGTTGTTGCGCTCCTCTAACAGACCGAAAATACTGAGAATTTCCTTAGCACGCCCGCGCATTGCGTTTTCGGTTTTATAATACTTCGGCAGGCGAAGCATACTTGAAAACGGGTCGCACTTAAATTCGGGCTGATTGTGCAGTCCTACCATTACATTGCGGATAACGCTCATATTGGTGAAAAGGCGGATATTCTGGAAGGTGCGGGCAATGCCCTTGCGGTTAATTGCCTCCTGGGTTTTGCCGTTTAGGGTCTCCCCCAAAAGGGAAAAGGTGCCCGTTGTCGGCTGGTAAACGCCTGTGAGCATATTGAAAACGGTGGTTTTGCCCGCGCCGTTGGGACCTACAAGACCGTAAATCTGCTTTTCCTTAACCTCAAGATTAAGGTGCTCAACGGCGTGCAGACCTCCGAAGGCAATGCCGAGGTCTTCAATCTTTAAAACTACATCAGCCATTGTCCTTTTCCTCCTTTTCGGCAGAATCAACGGCGGGAGTCGCTTCCTCTGTGCGGAAATCCACGCTTAAAACCTCGTCCATGGGAATCTTGGTTTCAATTTTGTTCCAATCCGCCTTATCATCGGTAACGGTGCCGGGCTTGCGGCGGGAAAAAAGCTTTCCGAGCAATTTGTGAAGGCTGTACTTTTCCCTTATCGGCTTAAAGGCGGGGGAGTTGTTAAAGAGAACCACCACGATAAGGATTAAAGCGTAAATAAGAAGTCTTAACGCCGCAAGGTCGCCTGAAAGGTTATCCTGTAACAGGAAGTTTACAACGGTAATGAGGGTAGCGGCGATTATTGAGCCGTTAAGGCTTGCCATACCGCCCAAAACCACCATTACCAAAACCTCGATTGAGTAGTTGTAGGAGAAGAAGGAATACATAACAGGGGTGGTGAAGTGACCGTAAATAACCCCCGCAACCCCCGCAAACGCCGCGGAAATAACAAAAATAAGAAGCTTGTAAAAGGTAACATTGATACCCATTGCCTTTGCCGCAATCTCGTTATCGCGGATAGCGGTTACGGCTCTGCCGTGCTTACTGCGGATAAGGTTCTGGCTTAGGA
>JAXJVI010000015.1:0-3100 GCA_036308615.1 Acutalibacteraceae bacterium
CGGACACCCGCACCCTTTACACAAGGGAGGCTATTTTTTAATTAGCTCTACAACCCCCGATTTGTCTGCATAAAAGCAAACAAGCTCGGCATAAGCAGAAAATAAAGCTTATGCTGAGCCTCTTTGTTTTTCAGTAATGAAATTTTATAGATTATTTAAAAAATAACGGCAGCTTCTCAAGGAATATAATATCCTCCCTGTCTGCGGCGTCGCCCTCAGCCAAAAAGGCGCAGGCGGCGGCCTCCTTGCCTCCCGCTTCCTTTACAAGCTCCCTTACCGCGGCAAGGGATTCGCCCGTGCTTATAACGTCGTCAATAATAAGCACCCGCTTACCTTTCAGCATATTAACCTCGGTCTCGCCAAGGAACAAATGCTGTTGTTGCTTGGTAGTAATCGACGTAACATTAACATGGAGGGGATTGCGCATATAAACCTTTACTCCCTTGCGGGCGATTACATAGGGCTTACCCGTCTGCCTCGCCATTTCGTAGGCTATGGGTATGCTTTTTGCCTCGGGAGTCAGTATAACATCAAATTCGGGAAGCTTTTTAATCAGCTCCGCACAGCCGGCGACGGTAAGCTCAACATCACCGAAGATAATAAAGGCGGCGATATCCAGTTTATCGTTCACCGGGAATTTTTCAAGCCTTCTTTCAAGCCCCGCGATTTTCATTGTGTAATATTCTGCCATTTTCAACAACCTCTTTTAATAAAATACTCTTTATCAGCCGGGAGGCCACGCAAGGTTGCGGCGCGCCAGCAGATGAAAATGGATGTGATGAACGGTCTGTCCCCCGTCCTCGCCGCAGTTGTTGACAACACGGTAACCGTTTTCGAGATTTTCCTGCTTTGCGATTTTTGCAATCGCCTCAAAAACCTTGGCAATCTCAATGCTGTTTTCCGAATTTATCTCATCTGCCGAGCCGATATGCTTTTTCGGAATCACAATCGCGTGGAAAGGGGCTTTGGGGTCTATATCGTTAAATGCGTAAACATACTCGTCCTCATAGACCTTTGTGCTGGGTATTTCACCCGCGGCTATTTTACAAAAAAGACAGTCCGACATTTCTTATTCTCCTATCTGTGCGACTACGGCGTTTTGAACAGCGCCGAGTGCCTCATTAACCTTTGACGCATCCTTACCGCCCGCCATTGCAAGGTCGGGCTTTCCTCCGCCGTTGCCGCCCGCGATTTTAGCTATCTCCCGCACCAAATTACCCGCGTGAGCGCCTTTAGCCACAGCCGACTTTCCGCAGGAAACGCAGAAGGTAAGCTTTCCCTCATTAACCGCGGCTAAAACGGCAATTACATCTTCGTTTTGATTCTTAATTGTGTCGGCGGTTTTTCTAAGCTCGTCCGAAGCCGCACCGTCAAGCGCACCCGAAACCACTCGGAGACCGCCTATTTCCTTCGCGTTCTTTAACAGCCCGTCAATCTTGCCGGACGCTATCTTAGCCTCTGCCTTTTCGAGCATTTTTTCGGTGTCACGCAGTTCCTTTGTAAGCTGTTCGGCTCTGCGGGCAATATCCTTTTCGGAGGACGCCTTCAATGCCACCGCCGTTTCGGCTGCAAGCTGTTTATAACCGTCAATAAGCTTTAGAACATTATAGCCCGTTACAGCCTCAATTCTCCTGACACCCGCCGCAACACTCGCTTCCGATACAATTTTGAAAAGGCCGATTTTAGCGGTATTATCAATATGTGTACCGCCGCAAAGCTCAATCGACTTATGGGGAACATTTACAACCCGTACAACATCGCCGTACTTTTCACCGAAGAGCGCCATTGCGCCAAGCTTTCTCGCCTCTTCAATCGGCATTTCGCTATTTTCTACGGCGACTCCGGCAAGCACCGCGCCGTTTACAAAGCCCTCAACCTCGGCTGTCTCTTCAGCGGTAAGCGCCGAAAAATGGGTAAAGTCAAAACGGACGGCGTTTTCGTTTACAAGCTGACCCGCCTGTTCAACATGAGTGCCTAAAACCCGTCTTAGTCCCGCCTGCAAAAGGTGTGCGGCGGTGTGGTTACGGCGTATAGCCTCGCGGCGCTCATTATCTATAACAGCGGTAACCTCGGCGTCAACCGCGGCTGTACCCTTTGCAACCGTTCCGAAGTGGGTAAACACCCCGCCCGCGGTTTTCTTGGTATCTGTAACCTTAAATTCAAAATCAGCGGCTTTAATAACGCCCGTATCGCCAACCTGACCGCCGCCCTCGCCGTAGAAAACGGTTTTGTCAAGGACAATTATCGCCTTTTCGCCTTCACCTGCGGCGACCGTATGCTCGCCGTTTGTCACAATATCAAGAATTTTTGCACAACACTCGTTTTCGGTATAGCCCAACAATAAAGTGGCGTTTACTCCGTCAAAGCTTATTCCGTCGCTCTTCCAGCTTTCCGCATCTGCCGATTTTCTCGAAGAACGGGCAAGCTGTCTCTGCTTTTCCATAAGAGAGTTAAAGGTTTCCTCGTCCACCGTCATATTCTTTTCGGCTAAAATATCCTTTGTAAGGTCAAGGGGGAAGCCGTAGGTATCGTAAAGCTTGAAGGCGTCCTCGCCCGACAGCACGCCGCCGTCCTTGGTAAGGCTGTTTAACATATTGAGACCTAAATCGATAGTCTTATTAAAGTTGCTTTCCTCGTTGGAAATCACCTTTTTAATAAGCTGTTCCTTCTCCACAAGCTCAGGATAACCCGCCTTGTTCTCGTTTATAACGGTATCGCAAAGCTCAGATAAGAAAGGACGGTCAATGCCGATAAGCTTGCCGTGTCTCGCCGCGCGGCGGATAATTCTGCGCAGAACATAGCCGCGCCCCTCGTTAGACGGAATAATACCGTCGCTTATCATAAAGGTCGAGGCTCTTATATGGTCGGTGACGGCGCGGATAGAAATATCGGTGCTCTCATCCTTGCCGTACTCCTTACCCGACATCTCGCATACCTTATTCAATATATTCCTTATGGTATCGACCTCGAACATATTGTCAACCCCCTGCATTACGCAGGCAAGGCGTTCAAGACCCATTCCCGTATCTATATTCTTATGCTCAAGCTCGGTATAGGTGCCGTCCCCCATATTGTTGAACTGGGAGAAAACATTGTTCCA
>JAXJVI010000016.1:0-1601 GCA_036308615.1 Acutalibacteraceae bacterium
AAACTTATCGGTATTACGGCTTAATACCAACAAATCGGTATCAATCGTCGGAATAAGCAAATCAATCTTATCGTTACGGCAAATATCAAGCAGCTGCGGAATATAATCGGAATCCCTCATACCGCAAACAATCCGTGTGTAATCGCAAAAAGCCAATGCGGGTGCAGTATTGGTAATATCCGCTCCGTAAAGCTTTAAATCAATATTTAAAGCCGTTGCGGCTCGGCGAAAGGCTTGAACAAGCTCAATTCGTCTTCCTACGCCGGTGAAAAGAATTCTAAGTGTATTCATACCGCTTCTCCTTAAAAACCGTATTTGCTCTGCCACAACATTCGTATACTTATCACAGCTTTGCTCATTATACGTTTGCTTCCTTTTTTTCCTGTCTTGTTTCGGCTAAATTACCCTCGTGGTTAAGTTCTACTCCCTCGACCTTAATAAAAGCTTTTTTAACCGTCATTAAAATAATTTTTATATCTCCAAAAAAGGTTATATCGCCGACATATTTTAAATCCCACGAAAACTTTTCTTCCCAGGTCACGGCGTTTCTGCCGTTTATCTGGGCGAGTCCCGAAAGGCCTGGTCTTACATCGTGGCGGTGGCGTTCTGCCTCGGTGTAATATGGCAGATATTCAGGCAAAAGCGGTCTCGGACCGACGATTGACATATCACCTTTTAAGATATTTATAAGCTCTAATAATTCGTCAAGACTGCATTTTCTAATCCAATTTCCGTACGGGGTTATTCTTCGCGCATCGGGTAATAAGTTTCCGTCTTTGTCCTTTTCGCAGGTCATTGTGCGGAACTTTATAAGCTTAAATATACGCTCTTTGCCTGTTTTGGGATCAATTTTCCCCGGACGCTCCTGAACAAAAAAGGGATTGCCCTTCATCACTATTGCACCGATGATCGTCAGCACAAGCAAAATCGGTGATAAAACAATAACCGCGCAGAGTGAAAGAAAGAAATCCATAGGGCGCTTTATGTACCTTACGTAAATTCCTTTTGAAGCGGTGACAATTTCCTCCGTCTCGGGTTCTTTTATGAGAGTTTCAGGCATACTGTATTCCCCTTAAAAACAAGATTTAATTATTTCGATGATTTTATCCTGCTCGTCGTTTGTCATTTTATTGTCGCTCGGCAGGCAAAGACCTCTTGCGAAAATATCCGCACCTACATCGATTCCGCCGCCCGCTATATAGGCGTTAGTGCGCGCTCTGCCGTCTCCCTCGATCGTAACAAAGGGGTTCATTCTGTAAATCGGCTGCATATGCATGGGCTTCCAAATAGGTCTGCCCTCGGCGTTGTATTTTGCGAGGGTTTCCAAAATCTCGGTAGGGCAAGACTTACCCTTTTCGCTTACAAAGCACGCCTCGCTGTCGCTCCTTACCTGTTTACACATAGCGTCCTTATCAATCATAAGACAGGAAAGCCAGAAATTAGGCTCGGACTTTTGCCCGTCATACGGATTCATGCTTACAGGCAAATCCTTTAAGCCCTCTTTGTATCTCAAATAAATCTCTTTTTTCCTTGCTATATGCTCTTCAAGGTGCGGAAACTGACCCCTTACAACCCCCGCAATAACATTGCTCATACGGTAG
>JAXJVI010000017.1:0-10343 GCA_036308615.1 Acutalibacteraceae bacterium
ATTATGATTTCCGCATCCCACAACCCCTGCGAATATAACGGAATTAAAATATTTGATTCCAATGGCTTTAAGCTGCCCGACGCTTTGGAGGAGGAAATCGAGGCGCTGGTGCTTGACGATATGAGCCCTATTGAATTCCCTGTCGGGGGAGATGTCGGCAGTGTATTTATGCGCTATGACTATGTTGATTTATATATTGACCACCTGGCAAACTCGGTAAACGCCGACCTTTCGGGGCTTAAAATTGCTATTGACTGCGCAAACGGCTGTGCCTCCTACACCGCCGAAAAGCTGTTTACAAGGCTCGGGGCTCAGGTACATATGATGCACGACAACCCGAACGGCGTAAACATTAACGCCCGCTGCGGCTCTACACATATGGACGACCTTATAGACTATGTAAACGGTCACGAGGTTGATTTGGGGTTGGCCTTTGACGGCGACTCCGACCGCTGTTTGGCTGTTGACGAGAACGGCAAGCTTATTGACGGCGACCGTATGATAGCCGTCTTCGCCCTTGATATGAAAAACCGCGGCGTTTTAAAGGACGAAACCGCCGTTGTTACGGTTATGACAAACTTAGGCTTCAAGCATTTTGCCGAGCATAACGGAATTGCCGTTAAGGAGACTAAGGTCGGCGACCGTTATGTGCTTGAGGAAATGGTTAAGAACGATTATAAGATTGGCGGCGAGCAGTCGGGACATATTATATTCAGAGACTTTGCGACAACAGGCGACGGTCAGCTTTCGGGAGCTATGCTTGCGTCTATTCTTAAAAGAAGCGGAAAGGAAGCTTCGGAGATAGCCTCTGTTATGACGGTTTTACCCCAGACCCTTGTTAATATTAAGGCTCCCGCCGAGCTAAAGGCAAAGCTTGACACAGACGGGGATATTAAAAACGCTATTGAAAATGTTAAAAATACCTTAGGCAGCCGAGGCAGAATTTTGGTAAGGGCGTCGGGAACCGAGCCGCTTATCCGCGTGATGCTTGAGGGCGAGAATATCGCCGAGATTAAGCGCCTTGCAAAGGATGTCGCAAAGGTTATTGAAGGGAAGGCTTAAATGAGAACCGTCACGGGCTTTGACGATTACGAGCTTATAGACGCCGATTCGGGCGAAAGGCTTGAACGCTGGAAAAATATTGTGCTTATCCGCCCCGACCCGCAGATAATATGGTCGGGTAAGCGCGAGGACAGCCGCTGGAAAACCGCAAACGCGGTTTATCACCGTTCCCAGAGCGGCGGCGGGCGCTGGGAGGTATTAAAACCCGTGCCCGATGTCTGGAGTGTGAATTACGAGGGGCTTACCTTCCGTTTAAAGCCTATGGGCTTTAAGCACACCGGGCTTTTCCCCGAGCAGGCGGTTAACTGGACTCTCGCAAGACAGCTTATCGAAAAGGAAAACCGACAGCTTTCTGTGCTCAACCTTTTCGCCTACACGGGAGCGGCAACCCTTGCCTGTTTAAAGGCGGGGGCTAAGGTCACCCATGTTGACGCGTCAAAGGGTATGGTGCAGTGGGCAAAGGAAAACGCCGCGGCAAGCGGCCTTGCGGACGCGCCGGTGCGCTGGCTTGTGGATGACTGCCTAAAGTTTGTAAAGCGGGAGATAAGGCGGGGAAACAAGTATGACGCGGTGATAATGGACCCGCCCTCCTACGGCAGAGGACCTGACGGCGAGGTCTGGAAGCTTGAACAGCAGTTAGCGGAGTTGTTAGGCGAGACGGGAAAGCTGCTCTCCGATAACGCGGTCTTTTTCTTCCTGAACTCTTATACAGGCGGGCTTTCGCCGACTATACTAAACTATATGGTACAGCGGTATGTTGTGAAAAACCGCGGCGGTAAGGTTTATACCGATGAAATAGGACTTCATATTTCAGATAAGGGGATAAGCCTGCCTGCGGGCAATACTACAGTTTGGACAAGGTAAAATGGACAGTATTATAAGTGTAAAAAATGTAACATATGAATACAAGAATGAAGACGCCTATAGGGGCGAGGAAGCCGTGGTTGCCGCCGTTAAGGCTTTAAGCCTTGAAATAGAGAGGGGCAGTTTTACGGTAATCCTCGGTCATAATGGTTCGGGCAAATCCACCCTCGCTAAGATGTTAAACGGACTTAATAAGCCCACCTCGGGCGATGTTTTTGTGGACGGAATTAACACAAAGGACGAGGACAGGGAAATCGAGGTAAAGCGCAAGGTCGGAATGGTTTTCCAAAACCCGGATAATCAGATAATCGCCTCGATAGTTGAGGAGGATGTGGCGTTCGGTCCTGAAAATTTAGGCGTGCCGCCAAAGGAGATAAAGGAGCGTGTTGATGACGCCCTTAAATCGGTGGGTATGCTCGAATTTAAGGAATCAACCCCTCACCGACTGTCCGGCGGTCAAAAGCAGAGGATAGCTATTGCGGGCATAATCGCGATGCAACCCGAATGTCTTGTGCTTGACGAGCCCACCGCTATGTTAGACCCAAAAGGCAGGGCGGAAATAATCGAAACCCTTATAAGGCTTAATAAGGAAAAGGGCATTACCGTGGTGCTTATCACCCATTATATGGAAGAAGCACAGAACGCCGACCGAGTGCTGGTAATGAACGACGGCGAGATTATTGCGGACGATGTACCCAAGGTGATTTTTTCTGATGTTGAGAGGCTTAAAAGGGTGGGGCTTGATGTTCCGCAGACCGCAGAGCTTTTGTATAATTTAAAGAAAAACGGGTTTTGCGTGGATACCCACGCGCTTTCAATCAAAGAGGCAGCCGACGAAATAATAAAGGCGCTTCATTCGGAGGAAGAGTAATTTGTCAGTATTAGAGGTAGAAAATCTTACCCACACCTACAGCGGAAATACACCGTTTGTCAATGACGCGGTAAGCGGCGTTAGCTTTTCCGTGGAAAAGGGCGAAATAATAGGTATTATCGGGCATACGGGTTCGGGTAAGTCAACCCTTGTTCAGCACCTGAACGGGCTTTTAAAGCCTACGGAGGGCGAAATTTTTATAGACGGCGGGAATATTTGGGATAACCCAAAGGAGATAAGGAAGGTACGCTCAAAGGTGGGGCTTGTTTTCCAGTATCCCGAATATCAGCTTTTTGAGGAAACGGTCTTTGCCGATATAGCCTTCGGCCCTAAAAATATGGGGCTTTCGGGGGACGAGCTTAAAACAAGAGTGCTTGAAACCTGTAAGATAATAGGAGTGAAGGACGAATTTCTCGAAAAATCGCCTTTTGATTTGTCGGGCGGTGAAAAGCGCAGGGTGGCTATTGCGGGGGTTATGGCAATGAAGCCTGAGGTCATCGTCTTTGACGAGCCGACTGCGGGGCTTGACCCCAAAGGCCGAGAAAATGTGATGAGCATTATCTCCGATTACCGCAACGCTACCGGGGCTACAGTAATAATAATCTCCCACAGTATGGAGGATATGGCGCTTATTGCGGACAGGCTTATTGTTATGAACAACGGAAAGCTCGAAATGTTCGATACGACAGAAAATGTCTTTAAAAACGGAGGGAGACTAAGGGCTATCGGTCTTAATGTACCTATCGTGACGAGGGTGTTCGACCTACTTCAAAAAGCGGGTATTCCCGTACCCGACGATGTCTTCACCGTAAGCCGCGCTGTCGAGGTTTTAAAGCAGATAAAGGCAGGTGGCGGCAATGCTTAGAGATATTACCTTCGGTCAGTATTATGAGAGCCGTTCTGTAATTCACAAAACCGACCCGAGAATCAAAATAATACTCCTTATATTGCTTATTGTTTTTATCTTTCTTGCGAAAAACGGCTTTGCATTAGGCTTTGCGGTGGTTTCGGTACTTGCTGTAATGCTTATTACGAAAATTCCGATAAAGCTATACTTCAAAAATATGAAGGCGATTTTGCCCGTGCTTATATTCACTGCGGTGTTAAATCTTTTTTACGGCGAGAGCGGTAAGGTGCTCCTATCCTTTTGGAAGCTGCAAATCACGACAGACGGTGTAAGCCGCGCGGTATTTATGGCGACAAGGATTATTTTGCTTATATTTATAAGCTCGGCACTCACCTATACCACCACGCCTAACGACCTTACTGACGCTATAGAGCGGCTGTTAAGCCCACTTAAATATGTGGGGCTTAAAAACGCGGTGCATACCCTCGCTATGATGATGACGATAGCCTTAAGGTTTATCCCTACCCTTATTGAGGAAGCCGAAAAGATTATGAACGCCCAAAAGGCGAGGGGAGCCGACCTTGAGAACGGAAAGCTCACCGAGCGGGTAAAGGCGCTTATTCCTATATTAATACCTTTGCTTATTTCCTCTGTAAGGCGGGCGTATGAGCTTGCCGAGGCTATGGAGTGCCGTTGCTACAACGGCGGCGAGGGCAGAACCCGTATGAAGCAGATGCATCTTAAAGGACGCGATTTTGCGGTGTTCGGGGCGGCTCTTGTTATCTGCGCGGGAATTATAACCTTAAATATACTTCTTTAAAGGCAGGGTGCCGTGAATGAAAAGAATTTTACTCACAATTTCATATGACGGCACGGCTTATCACGGCTGGCAGGTTCAGCCAAACGGAATCACCGTGCAGGAGACGGTGCAGAACGCCCTTTATAAGCTCTTGGGCGAAAGACCCGCTTTGACGGGTTGCAGCCGTACCGACGCGGGGGTGCACGCAAGGGAGTTTTGCTCTCACCTTGACTGTGAGGAAAAATTCCCCGAAAGCGCCTTTTTAAGGGGGCTTGACGCTCTTTTACCACCCGATATTTCGGTTAAAGCGGCAAGGGAGGTACCGCCCGATTTTCACGCGCGGTACAATGCAAGGGGCAAAACCTATGCTTATTATATTTTAAATAGTGAGCGGAGAGACCCGTTTCTGTCAAGGTACGCTTGGCGGATTGAACGCGGGCTTGATTTAAAGAGAATAAACGCCTTTTGCGGGGAAATTGTCGGCACGCACGATTTTTACGCCTTTTCTTCCTCGGGCAGAACGGTGGAGGACACGGTAAGAACCGTAAAAGAATGTTATGCCCTGCGGGAAGGGGATAAAGTGATTTTAAAAATCACCGCCGACGGCTTCCTATATAATATGGTGCGTATTATAGTAGGCACGGCGGTTGCTGTATCGGACGGTAAAATAGAACCTGAGTTTACTAAAGAAATTTTAACCTCAAAAAACCGTGCTCTTGCGGGGCAGACCGCCCCGCCGCAGGGACTGTTTTTAGAAAAAGTATGGTATTAGGTGGGTAGTATATGCCTGATTATAAAAAGAAAAAGGTGAATAGGCTAAGAGGCGCGCCCAGACCTAAAAAGGCAAGGCGTGCGGCAATACTCGAAAATGATGATATTGCTATGACAAGCACACCCCCAAAGCGGCGGAGTGAGCCGAAAAAAGCCGAACAGCCAGTTTCAAATATGCGGGTGGTAAACGGCAAAAAGCTTGAGAGGAAAAGAAAGCTCCGCATTTCTTTTTCCGCAGTGGCGGCAGCGGCGGTAGTTATCGTTATTCTTCGTTTGATTTTGCCTGTCGGAATATTTGAAAATGTGCAGAATCTTACTGCCCTTATAGGTTCGGGCGGATACCCCGCAGAGATAAACAGCACCGAGGTTTTAAACGCTGTTTCGCGGGGAAATTACTATTATGTCCTTACCGATACAAGGCTTAACGCCTACTCGAACGGCGGTAAGGAAATTTATTCCTATTCCCACGGCTTTGAAAATCCCGTGCTTAAAACCTCCAAAACCCGTGCGATGGTTTTTTCGCAGGGCGGAACCGAGGCGTATATATACAACCTCGCCGAGCTTAAAAATGCAGTCAGCACCGAAAAGGAAATAATTACGGCAAATATATCCGATTCGGGTACCTACGCCCTTGTGACCCGTTCGGACTCATATGCTTCCGTAGTCAGCGTTTATAACAAAAATGACAAGCTCGTTTACGAGTGGTATTCCTCAGAGGATACTGTCAACAATGTGGCAGTTTCGCCGAACGGTAAAAAAATTGCCGTTTCCGCATTCAACGCGACTTCGGGGGACTACAGCGCAAAGGTATGCGTTTTAAGCTTTGATTCGGCGACGGCAGAATACACCGAAAGCTATTCAGGCTCTCCGGTTTACGGTATAGATACTATGTCTAATGCGGGCTTTTCGGTTATTACAGAAAACGGTATTCAGTTTATAAAATGGTCAAAATTCCAAAAAGAGGAGTACAAAAACGATTATTCGGCGGCTATGTTCAGGTCTGCTTCGGGGGGAAGCGTAGCGGTTTTTAATCGTTCGAGTGATAAAACCGATAACCGTATAGCTGCCTTTAATTCAAAGGGAAAGCTTAAAAGCGAATTTGAATTTAAGGGAATTATAAGTGATATTGAAATCCGCGGCGGGCATATTTATTGTATAAGTGATACCTATGTTTATCTTCTTTCCGAAAACGGAGAGGTTTTAAGGAAAGCCGAATGCGGCTTCGGAGCGGTAAGGATAAGTGTTACGGGTACAAATTCAGCGGCGGTCATAACCGACAACCAAATAAACATAATTCAGCTTGAACAGCAGGAGTGAGTAAAAATGAGCATTATTCTTGATTTAATAGTATTGGCAATCATTGTTATAACGGTTTTGATGTCTGCAAAGCGCGGCTTTGTAAGAACCTTGATCGAATTGTTAGGATTTATTGCCGCTGTTTTCATTTCGTTTACAATCAGTACACCACTGGCTAACAGTACATATGATAAAATAATTGAGCCGTCTATTCTTTCCACGGTTACCTCCACGGTAGATACCGCCGCGGATAATTCCGCCGCGGCGGCGGTTGACAGCTTCTGGAACGAAATACCCGGGTGGATAAAGGGCGGAATAGAAAAGGCGGGAATTTCAAAGGAGAGCCTTGACGGGAGCATTACCGCAAACATAGGAAACGGTGTTCAGTCGGCGGTTGAATCTACCTCGCAGAATGTTATAAAGCCGGCTGTCACAAGCACGCTCGCCCTTATTTATCAGGTGATTTCCCTTATAGTTTTGATGGCTCTTGTAAAGCCGCTTGCTAAGCTTATAAACAAGCTTTTCTCCTTCAGCGTAATCGGTACCGCAAACCGTGTGTTGGGCGGAGTTGTGGGCGTCCCCAAGGGAGTAATATACGCTGTAGCGTTTTGCCTTTTGATTACGCTTGCAGTATCCTTTACCGCAAACGGATTTTTGATATTCACCGGTGAGACAATGGAGAAATCCCTGTTCTTCTCTTTTGTTAATTCACTTAGAATTATTTAAGCATTTTATAACCCTTTAAGGAGATAACTATGAAACTTTGCTCAAAATGTAAAAAGCGCCCTGCGGTGGTTTTCGTGTCGAACTCTATGAATCCGAACGCCGAGCCTAACGGGCTTTGCCTTGTCTGCGCTAAGGAATTAGGTATTAAGCCTATTGACGATATGCTTAAGAAAATGAATATTTCCGATGAGGATATCGAGCAGATGAGCGAGCAGTTTATGGACTTAATGCCTATGGGCGAGGACGGCGAGCCGGACGACGAGGCTCTTAACGACGAGACCTTCGACCTTGGCACCGCCCCTGCAATACCGATGTTTAACAAGCTTTTCGGCAATCTTATGGGTACGGGGAATTCCGAAAAGGAAAAGAAAGCAGAGGATGTCAAGGACGGCGGAGAGAAAAAGCAGAAGAAAAAACGCCGCCGCTTTATGGAGCAGTACTGCTTGAACCTTACGGATAAGGCAAGGGCAGGGCAGATTGATGTTATAATCGGCAGGGATAAGGAGCTTTACCGCACCATTCAGATTTTATCCCGCCGCACTAAAAACAACCCCTGCCTTATAGGTGAGCCGGGCGTCGGCAAAACCGCTATTGCGGAGGGGCTTGCCCTTAAAATAGCTAATGGAGACGCTCCCGCAAGGCTTCTTGATAAGGAAATTTATCTTCTTGACCTTACGGGGCTTGTGGCGGGCACCCAGTTCCGCGGTCAGTTTGAAAGCCGTGTTAAAGGTCTTGTGGAAGAGGTGAAGAGCGCGGGGAATATCATTCTCTTTATTGACGAAATTCACAACCTTGTCGGCGCGGGTGACTCTGCGGAAGGGTCTATGAATGCGGCGAATATCCTAAAGCCCGCCCTTTCACGGGGTGAAATACAGGTTATAGGCGCTACTACCTTCAAGGAATACCGCAAGTATATCGAAAAGGACGCGGCGCTTGAACGCCGTTTCCAGCCTGTAACGGTTGAGGAGCCGTCGATTGCCGAGGCACAGGAGGTGCTTATGGGGGTTAAGGGCTATTACGAGGGCTTCCACGGCGTGACTGTGCCTGATGACATTGTTAAAAAGGCGGTTTTGCTTTCCGAAAGGTATGTAACCGACCGCTATCTGCCCGATAAGGCTATCGACCTTTTGGACGAGGCGTGTGCCTGTGCAAGCCTTGCAAATAAGGCGGTTGACGAGCTTTATACAGCTAATAAGAAGATAGCCGAATATTCGGTTGAGCTTGAAAATCTCGAAAACGAGCTTGAAAACCCCGATTATGAAAAGCAGGCTATGGTTAAAGCGGAGCTTGAAAAGTATAAAAATATTGCCGAGGGTCTGTATGAGCCCGCGTCTCATAACACCGTGACCGATGCGGATATCGCAAAGGTTATCGAGCTTTGGACGGGTATACCCGCTTCAAAGGTACAGGAAAGCGACCTTAAAAAGCTTGCTACTCTCGAAGAAGCATTAAATAAGCGGATAATAGGGCAGGAGGAGGCGACAAGGCTTGTCGCCGCGGCTGTAAAGCGCTCAAGGGTGCATACAAGCAATTTACACCGTCCCGCATCATTTATATTCGTGGGACCTACCGGCGTGGGCAAAACCGCCCTTGTAAAGGTGCTGTCCGAACAGCTTTTTGATACCCCCGAAACCCTTATCCGTCTTGATATGTCGGAATTTATGGAGAAGCACTCTGTATCCCGCATAATCGGAGCGCCTCCCGGATATGTTGGCTATGACGAGGCAGGTCAGCTCACCGAAAAGGTGCGCAGAAAGCCCTATTCCGTAGTGCTTTTTGACGAGATTGAAAAGGCTCACCCCGATGTTTTGAATGTGCTTTTGCAGATTTTGGATGACGGCAGAATTACCGACGCACAGGGAAGAACGGTTAATTTCGAAAATACGATCATCGTTATGACCTCGAATGCCGGCAGTGAAAAGGCGGAAAATCTCTTGGGCTTTGGCAGAACTCAGGCGGACGCATCAAAGGAAAAGGCGCTTAAGGCGCTGGAAGGCTTCTTACGCCCCGAATTTATCGCCCGTGTTGACGAGATAGTGGTATTTAATCCGCTGTCGGTAGAGTCGCTTTGCGAAATCGCGGCTATAATGCTTGACGAGTTAAGGGATTCACTCAAAGAAAGACTTATTGAGTTTTCTTACGATGAAAGTGTGTGCAAATATCTTTCGGATAAATGTGGCGGCGGAAAGCGGGGAGCAAGGGAGCTTCGCAATATTATACGCCGTGAGATTGAAAATAAAGCGGTTGATATAATCGTTGAAAAGGGAGAGGGCGGCTTAAATAAGCTTACGGTTACCGCCGATTCCGAAATCAGAATATCCGCCGAGTAGATTCTGCTTTAAAATCGTGAAAATATATAAATATTCGGCAATAAATCAGTTTAATTTATTGCCGAATATAAAAAAGATTAAAAAAATATTGCTTTTTTAAAAAAAATCCTTTATTTTTGAGTGAAAAATTGTTATAATGAATTGGATACCTATGGAATCGGGTATTTAGGAAAGTTAATATTGGATAATATCCATAAAAAAATTAGGAGGTTGATTCTTAATGGGTCACAAGTATGTCTACCTTTTCAGCGAGGGCAACGCTAGTATGCGTGAGCTTTTGGGAGGCAAGGGTGCTAACCTTGCAGAGATGACCAACATCGGTCTTCCCGTTCCGCAGGGCTTCACCGTAACCACCGAGGCCTGCACGCAGTATTACGAGGACGGTAGAAAAATTAATGATGAAATCCAGGCACAGATTATGGAGTACATCGACAAGATGGAAGGCATCACCGGAATGAAGTTCGGCGATAAGGAGAACCCGCTTCTCGTTTCCGTTCGTTCGGGTGCCCGCGCTTCAATGCCTGGTATGATGGATACCATTCTTAACCTCGGTCTTAACGAAGAGGTTGTTGAGGTTATGTCCAATAAGTCCGGCAACCCCCGTTGGGCTTGGGACTGCTACAGAAGATTTATTCAGATGTATTCCGATGTTGTTATGGAAGTCGGAAAGAAATATTTTGAAGAATTAATCGATAAGATGAAAAATAAAAAAGGTGTAACACAGGATGTTGACCTTTCAGCAGATGATTTAAAAGAACTTGCAATTCAGTTTAAAGA
>JAXJVI010000018.1:0-3038 GCA_036308615.1 Acutalibacteraceae bacterium
AGGTATGTACCGATTGCAAGACCTATAGCCGTCCAGGAAGCCTCGGCAAACCTACCCGCCATTGCAAGACCGGGAAGCCCCATTAAAAGCCAGGAGCTCATATCCGAAGCCTCGGCGCTCATTGCCGTCACAACAGGACCTAATTTTCTTCCCCCAAGATAAAAATCATCCGAGCTTTTGTTCTTTTTAGAGTATATAACTCCGATTGCGATCATTACGGCAAGATATGCAAAAATCGCAATCAAAATACATATGTCCGCAGATTTCAATTAAATTCCCCCAAAATAAAAAATATAAGTAATTCTAACACATTAATATCCTTTATGCAATAAAAAGTTTCAAAGCATAAAAGCAAACAATGAAAATATAATAAAATTAAAGGAGCGATGATATGAAAAAAATTAATTTCTTTTTAGCCTTTATAATAATAGGTATAGTGGGTACCCTGTGGCACTTTATATATGAATGGACAGGCGAAAACCCGATTGTAGGCGCTGTTGCTCCCGTCAACGAGAGCGTTTGGGAACACCTGAAGCTACTCTTCTTCCCCGCCCTGTTTTACTTTATAATCGAGTATTTTTTAAGTAAAGAGTTGTATGAAAATCTTATTTCCGCAGGTGTAATCGGTATTTTCACAGGTATGCTAACCATTATAGCGTTCTTTTACACATACAAGGGTATTTTAGGCTTTGATGTTCCCGCCCTTGATGTATTAAGCTATTTTTTAGGATTAGGCGTTATGCTGTATGTAAAGTCACGCATCTTAAGAAATAAATCCTTTTCATCCAAAGCCTCGAAATGCCTATCCCTTACAATAACGGCGGTCACGGCGGTTTTATTTGTAATTTGGAGCTTTTACCCGCCGACACTCGGAATTTTTATTCCGCCCGCCCTTTAGAATGAAAGCAGGTTTATACCCTTTTCTTTGCACTTATTTATCTCTTTTTCAGGCCATACCGAAACCTGTACCTCGCCGATATGCGCCTTTTGAAGCAGGAGCATACAAAGTCTTGACTGACCTATTCCTCCGCCTATCGTAAGGGGGAGTGCTCCCGAAATAAGTAGCTTGTGAAATTCAAAGTTAAGCCTATCCTCGGCATTTTCAGCCTTAAGCTGTGAAATAAGGCTGTCTCTGTCAACCCGTATTCCCATTGAGGAAATTTCAAAGGCGCTTTGGAGCACACGGTTGTAAAGGATAATATCGCCGTTTAATGACCAATCATCATAATCGGGCGCTCTGCCGTCATGCTTTTCACCGTTTTTAAGCCTTCCGCCTATCTGCATAACAAATACCGCGCCGTATTCCTTTGCCGCCGCGTTTTCCCTCTCCTTAGGCGTAAGCTCAGGATATTTTTCCTCCAGCTCGTAGGTGGAAACGAAGCTTATCTTATCGGGAAAATAACAGTCAAGCACGGGATATTTTTTCTCGACCTCCTTAGCGGTGCGAAGAACCGCGCCGTAGATACTCCTTACAGCCGCCTTCAAATATTCCTCGTTTCTGTCCTCGGCGGTAATTACCTTTTCCCAATCCCACTGGTCAACATAAATAGAGTGGATACTGTCGCAGACCTCGTCGCGGCGAATAGCGTTCATATCGGTATAAAGTCCTGTATGAATCGGGAAACCGTAGCGCATAAGCGCCATTCTTTTCCACTTAGCGAGACTGTGGACAACCTCGGCGACCTCCCCCGTTTCCTTAATATCAAAGCTGACGGGGCGCTCGACGCCGTTTAAATCGTCGTTAATTCCGCTGCCGCACTTTACAAAAAGCGGAGCGGATACCCTTGATAGGTCAAGGGCATCGCAAAGTTCAGAAGAAAATTTATCCTTTACAAGGGAAATTGCGCTCTGGGTATCAAATTCGTTAAGCTTTGAAGTGTATTTTTCCATAAAAGTCTTCCCCTTTACTGAATATTTCCGACAGTACGCGGATAGAGAATTACATCGCGGATATTTGAAACTCCCGTAACATACATAATTATGCGCTCAAGTCCGAGACCGAAGCCGCTGTGGGGAACAGAACCGAAGCGGCGAAGCGCGATATAATGCTCGTATTCGTCAAGGGACATTCCACGAACCTTCATAGCCTCCAAAAGCTTATCAAGGTCTGCCTCCCTTTCGCTGCAGCCGATAATCTCCCCTACTCCCGGCACTAAAAGGTCGGTTGCGGCAACGGTTTTACCGTCGGGATTCTGTTTCATATAGAACGACTTAATTTCTTTCGGATAATCTGTAAGGAAGACGGGCTTTTTGCATATTTCCTCGGAAATATAGCGCTCGTGCTCGGTCATAAGGTCACAGCCCCACTCAACAGGGTACTGGAACTCTACACCCGAGTTTTTAAGTCTTTCAACGGCCTCTGTATAGGTCATAACTGCGAAATCGTGACCCGCTACATTCTTAAGCTTTTCAATAAGTCCGTTTTCAAAATGCCTGTCAAAGAATTTAAGCTCCTCGGGGCACTTTTCAAGGACGGTATTTATAATGTGCTTTATAAGCGCCTCGGCGATTTCTATAATATCGGGAAGCTCGGCAAAGGCAACCTCGGGCTCAACATGCCAGAACTCGGCAACATGGCGGGGGGTGTTGCTCTTCTCCGCTCGGAAGGAAGGGCCGAAGGTGTATATTTTACCCATAGCCATAGCGGCGACCTCGCCCTCAAGCTGACCTGAAACGCTAAGCGTCGCCTTTTTGCCGAAAAAGTCGTCGGCGTAATATTCTTCCTTGTTCTTATACTTATCGCTGTAGCCGATGGTGGTCACCTTAAACATCTCGCCCGCGCCCTCGCAGTCGCTGGCGGTGATAAGGGGGGTATGAATATATACAAAATGCCTTGACTGGAAAAACTCGTGAATTGAGGCCGAGACCACCGAACGCACCCTGAAAACTGCGTTAAAGGTGTTGGTTCTTACCCGCAGGTGCGGAATTGTACGCAGATATTCAAGGGTATGGCGCTTTTTCTGCAGAGGATATTCGGGCGGGCACTCACCCAAAACCGAAATTTCCTCGGCGTTAATCTCCACCGAATCGGCGGCGAC
>JAXJVI010000019.1:0-4746 GCA_036308615.1 Acutalibacteraceae bacterium
ATATGTATACTATACAGTGGTCGGTTGACAGTTTAGATTGGAAAGAAAACGCCACCCCCGACAGCATTTGTAAAAGGGTGACAAGCAAGGTTAAAAACGGCAGTATTGTCCTTTTCCACAATGACGCCGACCACACCCCCGCGGCACTACCCACCATTGTAACATGCCTTAAAGACGAGGGGTATGAGTTTGTGTTTATAAGCGATTTGATACTCAAAGACAACTACACAATCGACCACACGGGTAAGCAGTGTAAAATAAAGGACGGTGCCGAATAGCACCGTCTTTAAAAATATTAGCAAAAGTATATATAACATAAGGAGCCAAGAGAACCGTCCCCTCGTCTCCCGTCCCCTCGTCTCCGTTACACAAGTTGCTCAATCCTCATTATAACATTTTCACACTTATAAAAAAGTATTTTAATCAAAAAATTGACTATTTTAAGTTTTTGTTTTATAATCGTATTCATGAGAATAAAAAATATTGAAATAACGGGTTTTGCCGCGCTGGCTCCTATGGCGGGGGTTGCCGACCGCGCTATGCGGGAAATATGCCGCGAATACGGTGCGGCGTTTACGGTAGGCGAGCTTACAAGCGCACGGGGCATTACCCTTAACGACAAAAAATCAGCTTCACTTTTAAGCTGTGCCGAAAATGAGCGCCCCTTTGGCTCCCAGCTTTTCGGGAACGACCCCGAAATTATGGCGGCGGCGGCTCTGATCGCTTTAAAATTCAATCCCGATTTTATCGACATTAATATGGGCTGTCCCGCGCCCAAGGTTGCGGGTAACGGCGGCGGAAGCGCGCTTATGCGTGATCCTCAGCTTGCAGAGAAAATAGTATATGCCGTAGTAAACGCCGTAAACATTCCCGTCACGGTAAAGATGCGCACGGGCTTTGATAATGAAAGCATAAACGCCCCCGAGTTAGCCCGACGGTGCGAAAACGCGGGCGCGGCGGCAATAACCGTCCACGGCAGAACAAGGCCCCAGATGTACGCGCCGCCCGTAGATTTAAAAACCATAGCCGAGGTGAAAAAATCCGTAAAAATCCCCGTTATAGGTAACGGAGATGTTACGGACGGCAAAAGCGCAAAGCATATGTATGAGGCTACAGAGTGTGATTTTGTGTCGGTCGGGCGTGCGGCACAGGGCAACCCCTTTGTTTTTGAGGAAATTAATGCTTATATGACAGGCAAGCCCTATTCCCCGCCCACTCTCGAAAAACGGTTTGCGGTTATGATGCGGCAGATAAAACTTATGTGCGAATACAAAGACCCGTATATCGCTTTGCTTGAATCCCGAAAGCATACCGCCTGGTATATGCACGGTCTCGAAGGGGCGGCGGGGCTTAGGCGTATGTGCGGAGAAATAAACAATATTTCGGATATTGAGGCAATTTGTCAAAAAGCACTTGAACAGAACCCAAATTTATGATATTATTAATTGGTTATGAAAGGTTACGGTGATTTATATGTCAGGACATTCAAAATGGAACAATATTAAGCGTAAAAAAGAAAAGACCGACGCGGCAAAGGCTAAAATCTTCACCAAAATCGGCAGAGAAATCTCGGTTATAGTTAAAACCGGCGGCGCTAACCCCAACGAAAACAGCAAACTAAAGGACGCAATAGCCAAGGCTAAGGCGGCAAACGTTCCTAACGAAAATATTGAAAGAATAATCAAAAAGGCGGCGGGCGACGGCGAAGCTAACAACTACGAGGAGCTTATTTACGAGGGCTACGGCCCGTCAGGCGTGGCTGTAGTTGTTGAAACCCTTACCGACAATCGAAACCGCACCGCAGGCGAAATGCGCCACTATTTCGATAAATGCGGCGGTAATTTAGGTCAAAGCGGCTCGGTAATGTTTATGTTCGACCGCAAGGGTCTGATAAGAATCGAAGCCGAGGGTCTCAGCGAAGACACCGTTATGGAAGCGGCGCTTGAGTCGGGTGCCGACGATTTTAATTTTGACGGCGATGTTTTTGAAATTTCGACCGACCCGAATGAGCTGGGCGCAGTACGAGAGGCTCTTGAAGGTAACGGCTACAGCTTCCTTTCAGCCGAGGTTGAGTATGTCCCCCAGACAATGGCTACTATCGACGACGAAGAAACCGTTGCTAAAATGGAAAAGCTTATCGATATGCTTGAAGAAAACGACGATGTTCAGGCGGTATGGCACAACTGGGATATGCCTGAGGAAGAATAAATTTACTTACAATAAAATTCGCTCCCTGTAGCTTAGCTTACAAGAGCGAATTTTTTTATTTTCTCTGTCACCTTTTATCCTTTCTAAGCGTCTTAATTATAGAAAAGCAAAACAGCGGTGCGGTTATGGTATGATATAATCCCCTTAGAGTAGACACTTGAAAAAACAAAAAGTTTTCAAGACTACACTAAGGGGATTATATCACTCCTCTGCCGTGTTTTTGCTTTTTATATTTCCTTTAAAAATTCGCCTATGCGAGATATTGCCTCTTTGATGTGCTCGACCGAATAGCAGTAGGACGCGCGGATAAAGCCCTCGCCGCTGTCGCCGAACGCAGTACCCGGCACTACCGCGACATTTTTGCTGTAAAGCAGTTTTTCGCAGAATTCCTCGCTTGTCATTCCCGTGCTCTTAATGCTCGGAAAAGCGTAAAAGGCACCTCTCGGCTCGCGGCATATTAGCCCTATTTTATTAAAGCCCGAAACCATCATACGGCGGCGCATATCGTATTCCTTAACCATATGCTGAACATCCTCGTCACAGTTGTTAAGCGCTTCTATTGCGGCATACTGGGAGGTGGTCGGGGCGCACATTATCGCGTACTGGTGAATTTTGGTTATTTGGTCCATTATCTCTCTCGGACCGCAGGCAAAGCCCAAACGCCAGCCCGTCATAGAAAAGGACTTTGAAAAGCCGTTTACCGTAATTGTTCTTTCCCACATTCCCTCTATAGACGCGGGTGAAGCGTGGCGTTTTCCGCTAAATGTAAGCTCGGCGTAAATCTCGTCGGAGAGAACAAGTATATTTGTGTCCTTAAGCACCGCCGCCAACTTTTCAAGGTCTTCCCTTTCCATTATAGCCCCCGTAGGGTTGCAGGGGTAAGGCAGTATAAGCAGCTTTGTACGGTCGGTTATCGCATTTTTAAGCTCCTCGGGGGTGACCTTAAAATCATTCTCCGCTTTGGTTTCGATTATCACGGGGATGCCGCCCGCAAGGCGGGTTATCGGCTCATAGCAGACATAGCTCGGCTGGGGGATTATAACCTCGTCGCCCAGTGACACCACCGCTCTTATACAGCCGTCTATTGCCTCACTGCCCCCGACGGTGACTAAAATTTCCTCATTGGGTTGATACTTAACCCCGAATTTGCGCTCCATATAGTCGGAAATCGCGGTTCTAAGCTGCATAATGCCCCAGTTTGAGGAATACTTGGTCTTACCCTTTTCAAGGGAGGTTATGCCCGCCTTTCTAATCTGCCACGGGGTCTGGAAATCAGGCTCGCCAACCCCTAAGGAAATTACATTCTCCATCGTGGCGGCAATATCGAAAAATTTTCTTATGCCCGACGGCTTTATATCGGTAACCGTGGGGTTTAAAACCTTGGAATAGTCTATCATATAAAGAACTGCCCCCTGTCGTCGTCTTCCTCGCTTACCAATTCAACATCCATTTCCTTATAACGGCGGAGAACAAAATGGGTAGTAGTAGAGGTTACGGAATCTATAGTCGCAAGCTCCCTTGCCACAAAGCGGGCGATGTCCTGAAGTGTTTTAGCCTTTACAACAACGTTAAGGTCATAAACACCCGACATAAGGTAGACCGACTCCACCTCGTCATACTTCATTATCTTTTCCGCAACCTCTTCAAAGCCAAGCCCCGCTTTAGGAACAACATTTAACTCAATTATCGCCGAAACATAGGGGTTTTCCACCTTCTGCCAGTCGATTATAGCCTTGTAGCCCTTAACAAGTCCGTCCTTTTCGAGCTGTTTAATCTCGTTTTCGACCGTTTTTTCGTCCGAGCCTAACATTACGGCAATATCCTCGGCTGTGTATTTCGCGTTGCGCGCCAATAATTTAAGTATTTCGTATTTCATATGTATGTCCTCCTTCAAATAATAAAGCCCCGAACGCCACAATGACATTCGGGACGAATAAAATCCGTGTTACCACCCTAATTCGGAATAAAAATTCCGCACTCAACGGTACAAATATACCTTTGTCCTTTAACGGAGACCTCCGTCAACCCTTTCGGGAGCCGCTTAAGGGTAGCTTCGTCTATAGACCGCCGAAGATTCGCACCAACCATCTTCTCTCTTAAAGCACAGTCACAGGACTACTTATCCCCTTCAACGCGTTTATCGTTTTATTTAATGATAAACCATTCGGTGCAATTTGTCAAGCGGGAATTGTTTTGTCAGACAATAAACGGGACGATGTGGGCATCGTCCCCTACACAAGCTAATTGAATATGCGTAGGGGATGATGCCCACATCATCCCGCATAATTTCTAAAAGGACGGTCAAGGTTGCCCGCCGTTTTAGATGTTAGAACGAGAAAAACTAAATTTGACAGCGTAGAGGGACACTTGCTCCTGCCCTACGGTTTAACAAAAGGCAGATTGATAAAAAGGGGTTTCAAAAGGGGATACGCCCCTTTTGAATCCCCCTATTCCCGCACAGACTTACTTAAAAGCCGTAGGGGACGATGACCACATCATCCCGTATAAAGACTATTTCAAATCATCGTCATAATGCGC
>JAXJVI010000020.1:0-11835 GCA_036308615.1 Acutalibacteraceae bacterium
AAAGAACTAGCATACCGCTAAAACAATAAATCCTATCGGTGTTGAAAAATACGACCGAAATTCTCTTTTAAATACCGCGCGCATTAGTTCTCCTCCTTAGTGCTGTTTTCCGTCTTCACGGTAACGGTGTCTGAGTCCGCGATTTCAATATTAACCTTTTCCGATTTCGGGGTCTCGCTGACTCCTAAAAGCCGCCTTGCCTCGTCGTTGTCCGCCGCCTCTGTAAGGCGCAGGAAAATCTGCTCTAAGGATACCTTGTTGCTTGTAAGTGACAAAAGGGTTCTGCCCCTTGCGGCAACACGCTTAAAGACCTCGCCGCGAATATCCGCACCCGCTTCGGGTTCAATAAGGAAGTCAAAGGAGTTGTCCTCCTTGCGGCCTAATGAGGTTACGGACTTCACGCCCTTTACCGTTTTAAGCGCGTCAAGCATATCCTGCTCCGCACAAACAACTCTCGCAACAAGGGAATGATCCTCAGACAGCTTGTTTGAAAGATTATCGGGGGTATCGTCCGCAATAATCTGACCGTGGTTGATAATTATTACACGCTTGCAGACCGCCTGAATTTCCGAAAGTATATGAGAAGATAAAATTATTGTATGATTTTTTCCAAGCCTAGCTATAAGATTGCGTATCTCTATAATCTGCTTCGGGTCAAGACCTACCGTCGGCTCGTCCAAAATAAGTACATCGGGGTTTCCGATAAGCGCCTGGGCAAAGCCTACCCTCTGCCTGTAGCCCTTTGAAAGGTTTTTAATAAGACGGTTTTGAACATTCTCGATTTTAACCAGCCTTATAATCTCGTCAATGTGCGGCCTCTTCGGAAATTTCACCTTTTTAAGGTCATATATGAAATTGAGGTATTCCCTTACCTTCATATCTACATAAAGCGGCGGTATTTCGGGCAGATAGCCGATGCGGCGTTTCGCATCCTCGGGGTACTCCGTAATATCGTAGCCGTCGATAACAACCTTGCCCTGTGTAAGGGAAAGATAACCCGTAAGGATATTCATAATTGTAGATTTACCCGCGCCGTTGGGTCCTAAGAAACCGATAACCTCACCTTTTTCGATGTTAAAGCTGACATCTTTAACCGCAAGATGAGTACCGTACCGTTTGCTGAGTCCGGTGACTTCAATCATTTGTATTCCTCCAAGAAAAATTTTCACTGTCTGTCGGGCGCAACAAGCCCCTAAGTACTGTATATAATATCAAACAAATTTCCAAAAACATTTAACAAACTGTGAATATTTCTATTATAGCGTACGAATTCCATTATATCAAGCAGAAATTTATGCGGGAAAAGCAATAATATTAAATATCATAATTGAAATTAAGCCCATTATATGTTATAATGAACGCAGAAATAAAATAAATGCATAAAAAACTTTACGGGGGCATAATTATGAACAATAATATTACCTTGGTTGTTATGGCGGCGGGAATGGGAAGCCGTTTCGGGGGGCTTAAGCAGATTGAGCCTATCGGTAAAAACGGAGAAATACTCCTTGATTACTCTGTGTATGACGCTGTAAAAGCAGGCTTTAACAAGGTGGTTTTCGTAATAAAGCACGCGATAGAGGCGGATTTTAAGGCGGTTGTCGGCAAACGAATTGAAAAAATGGTGAAGACAGAATATGTTTTTCAGGAAACCGACGCTCTGCCCGAGGGCTTTGTCTGCCCCTCTGACAGGGCCAAGCCCTGGGGAACTGCCCACGCGGTGCTTTGCTGTAAGGATGTTGTAAAAGAGCCCTTCGCCGTTATAAACGCGGACGATTATTACGGCAAATCCGCCTTTATTAAGACTGCGGAATTCCTTAAATCCAACGACAGCGACTACTGTATGACCGGCTTCCGTCTTGTCAACACATTAACCGAAAACGGCTATGTTTCAAGGGGTGTGTGCGAGATAGAAAACGGCGAGCTTAAGTCGGTTACCGAGCGCACAAAGATTATGGATTGCAAATACACCGAGGATGAGGGCAAAAGCTGGACGCCTCTCGCGCCCGACACGGTGGTTTCAATGAATCTTTGGGGCTTTATGCCCGATTTGTTCGGCTATGCCGAAAAGGGCTTTAAAGAGTTCCTTAAAAATAATATCAACACTCCGAAATCCGAATACTATCTCCCCTCTGTAGTCTCGGGCCTTATCGCCTCGGGCGAAAAGAAGGTTAAGGTTCTTATAGCGGAGGACAAATGGTACGGCGTTACATACAAAGAGGACAAGCAAATGGTCTGCGACGCTATCAATAAAATGGCGGAGGACGGGCTCTATCCAGGGCTTTAAAGGATTATAATGGTTATTTACAACGCCAAAATAGGCGATAGCTTAAAATCCGTCACTATAGAGGGCGGGAAAATTGCGGAAATCTCAGACAATGTCAAAAGCGGAGATATAGACGCAGGCGGAAACAGACTAATCCCCGGACTTATAGATGTCCATACCCACGGCTGTGTAGGTCTTGATACCATGGACGCGAATTTTGAGCCTATGTGCCGTTTTTATGCCGAGCACGGGACAACCTCTTTTCTGCCCACTACAATGACTATGGGCTATGACGCACTCGAAAGGGTGACCAATGCCGAGACCGATTTTAAGGGCGCTAATATATTAGGCTTTCATTTTGAAGGGCCTTATATTTCACATAAGCATAAGGGCGCGCAGAATGAGAAGTACATTAAAAACCCCTCTTACGAGGATTTCAAGCGGTTTAAAAATGTAAAAATGATAACTGTTGCTCCCGAGCTTCAAGGCTCTATGGAGTTTATAAAAGCCGTAACGCCTGACTGCGTGGTATCGCTGGGGCATACCGACTGCGATTATGAAACCGCAATCAACGCCATAGAAAACGGCGCAACATGCCTTACCCACACCTACAATGCTATGCCTCCCCTGCATCACAGAAACCCGGGGCCTATAGGAGCGGCATTTGAAAAGCATATTTACGCCCAGCTTATCTGCGACGGTCTGCACATCTCAAAGCCTATCGTTCTTGCAACCTACAAAATGTTCGGTGCCGACCGTATGACCCTTATCAGCGACAGTATACGCTGTGCGGGACTGCCCGACGGCGAGTATGAATCAGGCGGATTAAAGGTCTTCTTAAAGGACGGCGCGGCAAGACTTCAAGACGGCACTATAGCGGGTAGCGGCGCGACCCTTCTTGATTGCGTTAAAACCACCGTGAAATTCGGTATCCCGTTTGCCGACGCGGTTAAAATGGCGAGCGAAACCCCCGCAAATATGCTGGGTATAAAAAAAGGGCGCATTGAAAAAGGGTACGACGCCGATTTGCTTATAGTCGATGATGAAATCAATCTAAAAACCGTTATAATAGGCGGGGAGGTGTTTTTTAATGTATAAAACAAATGTAATGCGTATTCTTGACAAGGCTAAAATCCCTTACGAGGGTTACGAATATTCAAAAGAGCTTACCGAAGGGATCTTAATTGCCGAAATGCTTAATGAGGATAAGAACAGGGTGTTTAAAACCCTCGTGACCGAATCGGCCTCAGGCTCGCATTATGTCTTTGTAATTCCCGTTGCCGAAACACTTGATTTAAAAGCGGCGGCAAGAGCAGTCAATGAGAAATCAATTTCTATGCTTAAGCAAAAGGAGCTTTTACCTCTTACGGGATATATCCACGGCGGTTGCTCTCCTATAGGTATGAAAAAGCCCTTTAAAACCGTAATCGACATCAAAGCCCGCAACTTTGAAGAATTTTTTGTAAGCGCGGGAAAGGTCGGTTTTCAAATCAAGCTATCCCCTGTTTCGCTTGCGGAATTAATAGGCGCAGAATTTTGCGGCATTACGGTTTAAGTCTATAAAGACCGAATTGCCAAAAAGCGCCGAAATTCCGCCGTTTCAGGCAGGTTAGGATTATTCTTGCCACCCTAAATTTGCCTATCAGCGCCAAGGCGTTTGATATATATTAAGGCTTTTGCCGCCCGCCGAAAGCGGCGGCGGCGGTGGGTTCAAAAAGAATCGTACCGCGGAAAGGATCAGGTGAACAGTATGAAAAAGGTTATTTGCAAGGTAGAGTATGACACCGAAAACTCAGAGCTCATTTTGAAAAAAACCTCGGGTAATTTCGGCGAGCCTGACGGCTACGAAGAAGCCCTCTACAAGACCGAAGGCGGAAAGTATTTTCTTTATGTAAACGGCGGTGAGGAATCCCCCTATGCTAAAGAGGATATTAAGCGCATGGCGGCTGCAAAAGCAGAAGAGTGGATTGAAGCAAACTCATAACCCCTCATTAAGAATCGCCCTGAAATGTCTTCGCATTTCAGGGCGATTTTATTTTGCAATTAATCCAATCATTAATAGGCCTTACCCCAATAAAGCATATGCTTTGCTTTCTTGCCGCAGCAAACGCACTTGCCGTCAAGTTCCTCCTGTTCAAAGGGGATACAGCGTGATGAAACACCCGCAAAGTCCTTAAGCTTGTCCTCGCACTCACGGTCACCGCACCACATAGCACGAATAAATCCGGGCTTGTTGTCGGCTATTTCCTTCATTTCCTCAAGGTTATGCGCGTCAAAGGTCATATTTGCTCTGCGCTCAAGCGCCTTGTTATAAAGACCGTCATGTACCGCTTTTAAAAGCTCGGCAAGCTTTTCTTCAAGCTCGTCAAGGGAAACTACGGTCTTTTCACCGTTATCGCGGCGTACAATAACACAGCTGTTGTTTTCAATATCCTTAGGCCCTAACTCCACTCTAAGCGGAACGCCCTTCATTTCGTACTCGGCAAACTTCCAACCGGGTGACTGGTCGCCCGCGTCAATTTTAGCGCGGCAAACCTTCTTCATCCGCTCATATACCTCGTTCGCCTTATCAAGCACGCCCTCCTTGTGAGCGGCAATCGGAATAAGTACCGCCTGTATCGGGGCGATGGCGGGCGGAAGTACCAAACCGCTGTCGTCACCGTGGGTCATAATTATAGCGCCGATAAGTCTGGTAGATATACCCCACGAGGTTTCAAAGGGGGTTACAGGGTTATTATTTTTATCGGTGTATTCAATTTCAAAGGCTCTTGCAAAGCCGTCGCCGAAGTAGTGTGAGGTTCCGCTCTGTAAAGCTTTTCCGTCGTGCATAAGCGCCTCTATGGTGTAAGTAGCCTCCGCTCCCGCAAAGCGTTCTTTTGCGGTCTTCTCGCCCTTTATTACGGGTATGCACAAAAACTCCTCGGCAAAACGGGCATAGATGTTAAGCATCTGCACAGTCTCTGCCTTTGCCTCCTCAGCCGTTGCGTGAAGGGTATGTCCCTCCTGCCACAAAAACTCGCGCGAGCGCAGGAAGGGTCTGGTAGTCTTCTCCCAACGCACAACGCTGCACCACTGATTATAAAGCTTTGGCAGGTCGCGGTAGGAATGAACTATATTTTTAAAATGGTCGCAGAAAAGGGTTTCGGAGGTAGGTCTTACACAAAGCCTCTCCTCCAACTCTTCTTCTCCCCCGTGTGTAACCCAAGCAACCTCGGGGGCAAAGCCCTCAACATGGTCTTTTTCTTTTTGAAGCAGACTCTCGGGAATAAACATAGGCATATAAACATTTTCGTGACCTGTTTCCTTGAACATACCGTCCACAATATGCTGAATGTTCTCCCAAATCGCATAACCGTAGGGTCTTATTATCATACAGCCTTTAACAGAGGAATAATCGATTAAGTCCGCCTTAATAACAACATCAGTATACCATTTTGCAAAATCCTCGTCCATAGAGGTAATTGACTTTACAAGCTTTTCTTTTGCCATATAAGGGAGCGTACAATCCGCTCCGCGTCCCACCTTTCATATCCGTAAATACATAACAATAAAACTATTATAAAGCAAATCTCATAAATTTGCAACATTTTTTAAACACTATTATATTTTTTTAAAAAAAGCATAAAAATATATTGACAAATACGCAAGAAAAACATATTATCTATTTATCACCAATTTAAGCTCAAAGTTCTATCGGGCTTATTTTGTAAATTTTCAGGAGGCATAAATTATGGTATTTGAAAAAATTAAAGAAATATTAGCAGAACAGCTTGATGCAAACGCGGATGAAATGACAATGGAAACCAAAATTGCCGAAGAATTAGGTGCCGACAGTCTTGATGTTGTTGAACTGCTTATGTCAATCGAGGACGAGTTTGAGGTTGAAATTCCCGATGAAGAAATTGAAAATCTTAAAACCATCGGCGATGTTGTAGAGTATATTCAAAGCAATATGTAATTAAACAGGGGGTATTTTTATGAACCTTAAAAATGTACTGATTTTCGGGGATAGCTATTCCACCTTTGAAGGATATATTCCGGACGGTTTTGAGGTTTTTTATTCAAAAACCGAAGGCGGAGAAACTGATGTCAGAGCTGTGGAAGATACCTGGTGGTATCCACTGATTAAGGAAACCGATTCAAGGCTTATCCAAAACAACAGCTGGTCCGGTTCTCCGATATGCTATATAGGGTATAACGGCAGTGACTGCTCTAAAACCTCTTCCTTTATATGCAGACTGGAAAGACTTCAGGACGCGGGATTTTTTAAGGAAAACGAGATAAACACCATTTTTGTTTTCGGCGGAACTAATGACAGCTGTGCAGGCTCGCCCATCGGCGAACTCAAATATTCCGATTGGGAAGAGCAAGATCTGTATTCGGTTCTGCCCGCCTTTTGCTTTCTGATATACAGATTAAAGCAGCTGATTCCAAACGCCGATATCGTATGTATAATCAACACAGATTTGAAACCGCAGATCTCGGAAGGTTTTAAAACCGCTTGTAATCACTTTGGAATCAAATCTGTTGCTTTAGCTGATATTGATAAACGCGGAGGCCACCCCACAATTAAGGGAATGAAAGAAATCAAAAATCAAATTATTGACAGCTTAAGCTGATAAAAATCGGGCAATCCGTTTTGGATTGTCCGATTTTTTAGGGTTTAAACGATAATGATGGGGTAACCAAATCGAGACGGCAAAGAAAAAAGAGTAAAATCAAACCATCACGCCGTTAATCGCATATATTAATTGATTTTAGATTGATTAACCTCTTTCACCTGATAGCCAAGCGGTATATTCTCTGTTCCTCCAAAGAGCTCGCTTACCGTTACAAATTCATAGCCTTGTATTGTCAGCTCTGTAAGAATAGTATCGAGAGCGGCGGCGGTCCTTTCTCTGCAGTGCAAAAGAATTATTCTGCCGTCCTGCGCAATATCTATAATACTTTTTGCTATTGTTTCGGAGGACACATCCCCTCCCTCGGTTGTACCGTATCCCGAAAGCATAGGTCTTTTTAATTTAAACTTAATAGTGGTTTCTATCGAATCATCTTTAGCAATTTCAGGCAGCCTTAAAAGCTTCATTTCATATCCGGTTCTTTCCCTTACAATATCATCGCAATCGGATATTTCCTTTAGCCATTCTTCCTGACTGAGAGTGGTATACTTTACATGATTCATTGAATGATTTCCGATTTCAAAGCCCTTGTCGATTGCATATTTGATGTAGTCGGTGGCTCTATCGCCTTGGTTTAAAAATTCATTGCCGACCACAAAAAATGTCGCCTTTCCGCCATACCTATAAAAAGTATCGCAAATCGAAGGCACGCAGGAATTCGGTCCGTCATCAAATGTGAAAGCTATTTTTTTAGTCACTTTATTGTCATCCTTCCCATTCTGCGTATTATTGCTTATAATAGTACCCATCGTTGCAGAAGAGCTTGAAGAGTTCTTAGAACTGTCAGTGTTACCGTTTGATGAATCCTTAGAACTGTCAGTGTTACCGTTTGATGAATCCTTAGAACTGTCATTATTACTGCTCAACCTTGAGGAGTTACCGGAGTTTTTGCTTGATTCGTTATTATCGCTGATACTGCCGGTTATATCGCTGTCTAAGGCTTCGCTTTCGGTACCGTCAATATATATTATTTCCTCAATCACACTTTCAACATCGGAGCCTTCGCCGCCTTCACCTACATTTTTAGTGCAACCCGAAGAAAAAGCCATTGCCAGGACTAATAGCATAACCGTAAAGATATTCAACTTAAATATTCTCATAACTTTCTCCTTGCAATAATTCATAAGCCTGTCGCCGGTAAATACTAACCGGAATCAGTTTATTGCATCGTCTACATTTTGGATGACGCGGTCGGTAGGAATATCCGATATATCAATACCGTTGTATTCAAAAAGCTGAGTTAAGGTGACGAAACGGAAGCCGTCATCATAAAGTTTTTTGCAGACCTCGTCTATTATCTCCGCCGTTTGCGGTGAAAAGCTGTGTAGCAGTATTATCGAACCGTCGTAAGCGTTAGCAAATATATGCTTTTTAATATCATCCGCCGGAGTATTGGAATCCCAATCAGCACCGCTGCCTTCACTCGCATTTTTGTTGCCTCCAATTATGGGCATACGAAGCTCGGAACAAACATTATATACCTTTTGATCTACCGCCATATATCCGGGACGGCAGTAGCGCATATCAACATTAAACTTAGTCTTCACCAGTGTATCAAGACTTTCTATTTGCTGTTTTATAGCTGCTTCGCTGAGGGTAACCAAGTTCAAATGATCATAGGTGTGATTGCCTAACTCGAAATTTTTACTCAGAGCATATTCCAACAGTCTAACACCGTTTTTATCAATATTTTTTCCGTTTACGAACATTGTTCCGACACCGCCGTACTTACTGAGGGCATCTATAATTTGTGTCGTTGCATTATCCCCAATTCCGCTAAATGACGGAGCATCGTCGAATGTAAAGGCGAGTAGCTTAACATTCGCATACTCCGGCTTACGGATGGGCTTACTCGCCGTATTCTCCATCTTCATATGCATAACAATTTCAACCTACTCATAAAATTAAGCCTATTCTGCCTTATCCTTAATGTTATAAAGCTTTTCAATGCAGTTTTTGCAAACATTATAGCCCTCGAATTGAACGCTGTCCGCTAACGAATCGCAGAAAATACAGGTCGGCTGATATTTTTTAAGTACAACCTTATCGCCGTCCATATAAATTTCAAAGCTGTCAACATCGTTTTCAACCTTAAGCTGCTTGCGTATTTCCTTCGGTATAACTACGCGCCCCATTTTATCAACCGAGCGAACCATTCCTGTAGATTTCATTTTATTACCTCCTTTTGATTTGCCTTATTTTAACATAATTAGTCATAATTTGTCAATATAATTTCGGAGAGTTTACAATTTATTTACAATTTTTCCCAATTAATTTTTTCTATGCCGTTTTGCTCAAGCAAAGCGTTCGCTTTTGAAAAATGGCGACAGCCGAAAAAGCCCCTGTAAGCCGAAAGCGGGCTCGGATGGGGCGCGGTAAGCTTATAATGCTGTGGATTGGTTATAACCGAAGCCTTTTTCACGGCGTTAGCTCCCCAAAGCAGAAAAACAATCGGCTGTTCCTTTTGGTTCAGCTCGGAAATAATGCGGTCGGTAAAAATTTCCCAGCCCTTGTCCTTATGGCTGTTGGGCTGTCCCTCTCTTACGGTAAGCACGGTGTTAAGCAGCAAAACTCCCTGCTTTGCCCAGCCCGTAAGCTCCCCGTGTTCGGGCATAGCCACCCTCAAATCATCGGTTATTTCCTTATAAATATTAACCAGCGAGGGCGGAAGAGGAACTCCCTTTTTTACCGAAAAGCAAAGTCCGTGCGCCTGCCCCGCCCCGTGATACGGGTCCTGCCCTATTATTACCGCCTTTGTATCGGCGAAGGAGGTGTATTTTAGGGCGTTAAAAATATCGTACATATCAGGATAAATGCGCTGTGATGAATATTCGCTCTTCAAAAAGGAATGAAGCTGTTTATAGTAGAGCTTTTCCCACTCGTCTGCTAAAATTCCGTCCCAATCGTTGCCCAATTTTACCATATTATTTCACCAACCGCCACCACAAGAGGGCTGCCGCCTGAAGCGGAACTCCTATTCCCAAAATAGTCCATATATTATAATTCAAAAATTGCAGACAAAAGCAAAGCAACAGTGACCACATAAGGAGTGAAACCACAAGAAAAAACAGTTTTTTCCTGTGCCATATAACATCGAAAACCAATGTTACAACAAGCGAGGCGGGCACCGCCCAGCAAAAAGCAATCCAAGGCTTCACATCCGCAAAAATATCGCAGAAAATGTATATAACCGTGGCTAAAAGCCAAACCGCCAGCACCGAAAGGAGCGTGATTATATTATATTTTCTCCTCGCCTTAGGAGCGGTGGCGGTTTTTGCGGTTTCCTCGCCCACAATATAGTCAAGGCTTACCCCGTAAAGCTTGCTTAATTTATAAAGCACCTCAACTCCGGGCAGAGATTCGCCCTTTTCCCACTTTGACACCGCTTTGTCGGAATAATTAAGCTTTTCGGCAAGCTCCGCTTGAGTAAGCCCGTTCTTTTTACGCAGTTCGGAAAGATTTTTTGAAACAATATAATTTAAGTTATCCATATAAGAATTATAGCATAAAAGAAAATGTTAGTCAATTTAAAACTACAGCGACCGCTTTTCAATGTATTCCAAAAGCTCGTCAAAGCCGCCGCTCGGATATTCGCTTATATCTATCCCCTTTTTGTTTATAAGGCAGTCGGTAAGCAGGAAAACCTCTATCCCAAGTGTTTTTGCCGCCGTATCCTCCGTGGCGTCATTACCAACCATAAGGCACTCCGAGGGGTTTAGGGAAAGCTTTTCAAGAATTTCCGAATAATATGCGGGGTTAGGCTTACAATAATGTGAGTTTTCATAGGTAGTGTAAAGCTCAAAGTCGTTCTTGTCAAGTCCCGCCCATTTAATTCTGCTTTCGGTCGCGACTGCGGGAAAAATAGGGTTAGTAGCAAGAATAAGCTTATAACCCTTTTCCTTTAATTTCTTTACCGCCTTATCGGCGGCGGGATTAAAACCGCAGTCGGATTGTACTTCATTAAATTCATTGCGGTAGTAATCATCAAAAATCGGTTTATCGTCAAGCGCTTTCTTGCCGAAAAAATCCTCGAACTTAATCCAGAATGCCTCTTCGTTGGTACGCTTGCCGTCATTTTTCACCATTGCCGCCGTACCCGCCCATATGCCGTCAACCGTCTTTTTCGGCTCGTAGCCAAAGGGAGCCAGCTTTTTTACAAGACGGCTGAAATATCCGTTTGCGAATTTGTCCTGATCCATCGGCAAAAGAGTGCCGTCTAAGTCAAACAATATGTTTTTTATCATTAAAATCACCCTTTAACATTTTAACATCTAAGCGCGTTTTGTCAAGAAAATATGTCAAAAAAGGTATATTACAGCAGACCTTGGTAATAATACACACGAGGTGATTTTAATGCAGTTAACACAAAAGGAAACCGAACTATTAAAGGATTTGAAATCTCAGGAAAAGCTTTGCGCGGAAAAATATATGCAGTATTCGGAAGCTGCCAAGGACCCGCAGCTAAAAAACCTATTTTCACAGATAGGCAGTGTAGAGCAGCATCACTTGAAAACCATTGAACAGCTGGAAAGCGGAACAGTTCCGACCCCGGGCGGAGGCGCGCCTCCTCAGCCGAGCTTCACCGCAAATTACGCGGTTGCCGAGACCGAGGACAAAAAGCACGACTGCTATCTCTGCACCGACGCTTTGACAACCGAAAAGCACGCTTCGCACTTATACGACACCTGCATATTTGAGTTTAAGCAGGAAAATATAAGAACCTTGCTTAACGGTATTCAAAAGGAAGAACAGAATCACGGCAAAATGATTTACGATTATATGTCCAAAAACGCGATGTATTCTTAAGGCTTGCAGGGTGCTGTAAAAAATGCGGCAACCGAAAAGACGGAAAAATTCAGTAAAAATTAAAAAACAAGCTCGGCATAAGCA
>JAXJVI010000021.1:0-2615 GCA_036308615.1 Acutalibacteraceae bacterium
GCAAAGCGAGACTGAGGGAGAGAAAAGGTTGCGTTTTTATGCGGTCTTATTTCTCTCCCTCCGTCTTTTTGCTTACGCAAAAATCCACCTCCCTCGTCAGAGGGAGGCAAGGGCGGTTATTAAATTTTCACCTCTACAAATCCCGATTTGTCCGCTAAAAGTCAACAAGCTCGGCATAAGCTTTTTTCTGCTTTTGCCGAGCTTGGTTTTTCTCTCAATTAATCCGTCTTTTCGGATACTGTGTTCTTTAAGCCTCAAATTTTACCCTATTTAATTTATCACGAAAAGAGCAAAGCGCCCGCACCGTAGGTGACGAACGAAACTATTACAGCCGCTCCCAAAACACCCAGCACTATTGCGGGAAAGGCTTTTTTAAGGGGCATTTCCAGCATTGCCGCCACAAGCGCACCGGTCCACGCGCCCGTTCCGGGAAGAGGAATAGCCACCAGAATAAAAAGTCCCCAAAAAGCGTATCTCTGCACCGTGGCCGATTTTGCGTCCGCTCTTTTTTCAAGTCGGGTTACAAGCCCGTCAAGCTTTTGGTTCACGGTTCTGAGCCACGCGAAGATCTTTTTAATGAAAATAATAATAAAGGGTACCGGTACCAGATTACCTACAATCGATACCCCGATCGCAACCAGGGGACTAAGCCCTGCGCCCACCCCTATGGGTATTGCACCACGCAGTTCGATAACGGGAACCATTGAAATCAAAAAGGTCATCAGGATTTTTCCGAAAAAGGTGTTAAAAAAGCTCAATTCTATTCCTCCGAGTGTTTTATTTTTTTACTGCTCTGATTATCTTTATTATAAACGGCAAAAGAAACTTTAAGTTAATCGCCATCAAGGCGGCAACGCAAACCGCCTGAATCGGAATCCAAAACGGCAGCTCAAGTACCGCGAATACAATCTGTATAATAACAAGGGCGGTATTCACCGCAATATGCCCGCCGTTCAGCTTAAAGGGAATATATTTGCGGGAATTTACCGCGCGTATTATAAATACCGCAAAATAGCTTAAAAATGTAGCTATTGCCGCTCCCTGAACCCCGAGGGGCGACGGAATAAGCAATAGATTAAGTGAAATATTTATCACCGCGCCCGCCATAGAGGTAACAAAGGATATTTCGCTCCGCTTTGTGACAACATAAACCGAGCCCATAAAGGAAGAAAATGAGGAAAAAACCGTAGCCGCAGCCAATAGCGGAATATACTGCCATGCAGAATGGTACTGCCGGGTTGAAAGAATCCTGATAGCGGGCTTCGCAAGGGCTATTATAACCCCTGCCGAAAGAAACATAACCGCCTGAAAGGAGCGCCAGACATTTGTGAAAAACTTTATATGCTCTCTTCTGTCTCCGTGGGATTCGGCGACTGCCGAAAACTGCCACGCCTGCATAAATATCGTTGAAACGAGGGTTAAAATAGTGGGTATTTTATAGGATACCGCGTAAATTCCGTTTTCGGCACTGCCTATAATCGAATTTACCATATAGCGGTCGGAAACGCTGGTTATCCACCAAAATATCGTTGTGGGAATAAGCGGTATGCTGTACCTCAGCATTCGCCTAAAGGCAATTTTACGCGGGTGAAGGGTAAACTGCGTCCATAGCTTTTCTTTCACAAAGAGGAAAATTGTAGAGAAAAAGTCCGCCAGCACTACCGACAGCACATACCCCGTAACGCCTATATTCATAACCGCAAGGAAAAGAATATTAAGACCGATTACAAGGGAGGTGTTAATAATGCCCTGCACCGAAAAGAGCACCGTATTTCCCCTTGCTCTTATAAAATGCGCACAGAGGGAATGGTAGCAGGAAGCCATTGTGTAAATGACAATAAGCCAGATATAACCCCTGAACTCCTTGACCAAATTAAGAAGCGGAATTATTGCCAAAAACAGCACCGAGCCCGCCGTTATCGTAACAAAGCCCACCGTGAAAACACTCCGCCGCCCCCTCTCGTTATCGAGCGCAAAGCGGAAAACCCCATCGGTAATGCCAAGTGAGATAACAGGAAAAAGCAGATTTGCGGTTTGGGTAATAAGGTCTGCCGTGCCGTAATCGGAGGGCGTGAGATAGTCGGTATAAAACCGCACCATAAAGAAAACCAGTATTTTTGACCCAAAGGTACCGATACTTATAAGGAGGGTGTTAGATAAAAGGGTTTTATATTTATTCAATTATCTTACCTCCAAAGCATATAATACCGATTTTAATATAATAATACCATAATTATTTCCTTTTTACAACACAAAAATTCCCTATGGATTTAGATGTTAGATTTTAGGCATTAAATGTTAGATACGGACGGTCGGGACGCCCGTGTCTCGGCTGCCGCCTCGGTCGGTGCTGTTGGACTTTGTCCAACGGTTGCCACCGGCAACCCGCACCCTACGAAAAGTTAATCAAACCAAAGTAGGGGCGGGCAATGATATTAAAAATAGCCTCCCTTGTGTAAAGGGAGGTGGCTGAGCGAAGCGAAGTCGGAGGGATTCGATTATGTTTCTGCTAAGCCAGTATCCCCCAGTCTCGCTACGCTCGACAGCCCCCTTTAGGCAAGGGGGCCTTTTGCAACATCTAATTTCTAAATTTCGGCAACCGAAAGACATAAACC
>JAXJVI010000022.1:0-5438 GCA_036308615.1 Acutalibacteraceae bacterium
GCCGCCGCGGTAAGCACCGTAACCGTAGGTCAGCTTTTCACCCGAATGGACGGCATAGTGTACTGCCTGTTTTTTATGCTGGCGCTTATTAAAACCGCGGTTTGTATGAAGCTTGCCTTTGTTGCATTAACCAAAGCAAAAAATTGCTGAATTTGCCTCTTTAACGGGACTGTAATAAATAAATCGGGGGTTGTGGAGATGTTTAATGAGCGTATAAAAAGGCCCCCTTGCCTAAAGGGTGCGGGTGTCCGGTGGACACCGTTGCGAAGCAACAGCACCGACCGAGGCGGCAGCCGAGACGCTGTCGCGGCGAAGCCGTGACTGGGGGATATTTCGGTCTGCAGAAACCAAATTGTATCCCTCCACCGCCGTTCGGCGGTCCCCCTCCCTTTAGGCAAGGGAGGCTATTTTTTAATTAGCTCTACAAACCCCGATTTGCACGCCTAAAAACAAGCAAGCTCAAAATAAGATTTTTTCGGCTTTAAAATTTTAGATATATTTTGAACATATTTTGTGCTTATATTTTTCATTTCAATTCCAATATAGCTATAAAATAAATATATATTAAATATATTTGGGAGGTTAATTATGGCTATTAAAAGCTTATCCATTCGCATTGATGATAAGATGCTTGATAAATTGCATGTTGTCGCCGATTACGAAGGTCGCAGTGCTAACAGTCAAATACTTATTTTGATTCGGGATGCGATTGAAAAATACGAAGAAAAGCACGGAGAAATTAAATGAAATGCAGATTTGCCGATATAAACTATGATATAAGCAATATTTATGAGGGCGTTGCGAAAAGATGCGAGGAATACTCTATTCCCAATGACGCCGTTTGTGATGAAAAAATTGCAATTACAAAGGAGGATATTGATTCCGAGAAAAATGACTGCGGTTATTCCCCGCAGTATCTTGAATTTATTGCCCTTTGCCGCAAGATTTCGGACAAGCTTCCCTTGCACAACGCGTTTTTGATGCATTCGGCGGTTTTTGAAGTGAAGGGTGCCGGTATAGCGCTTGCCGCCGCAAGCGGCACGGGAAAAACGACCCATATGATGTTATGGCAAAGGCTTTTGGGTGAACGCCTTACAATAGTAAACGGCGATAAGCCCTTTGTACGCTTTTTTGAAGATGAACCGAACACACCCTACGCCTACGGCTCGCCCTGGAACGGCAAGGAGGGCTTGAGCCGTAATACGCGCACACCGCTCCGCCATATCTGCTTCATAGAACGCGCCGAGGAGAATTCCTGCAAGCCAATCGGGGCGGACGAGGCGCTTAATCTGATATTCAATCAGCTATACATTCCGAAAGAGCCGTCCGCGGCGGCAAGCGCGCTATCGCTGACCGACCGACTTATTACCTCCTGCAAATTATGGCGCATACGCTGTAATATGGATATAAGCGCCGCCGAAACCGCCTATAATGCGATTTTCGGGAAAGCTTAAATAATACCGTAAGCCTCTACAACGCCGCTTTTACCGTAAAGCGACGGGGTAACGCGAATTGAATATCCCCTGCCGCAGTCAGCCGTCCATTCAACCGGCTTATGGTGCGGCACCGCCGAAACACCTAAGAGCATCATAATTGCACCCCCGTGCATAATAACGCCCGCATCGGTAATACCGTCATTCGCCATATCGATTACTATTTTGTTTAGCCCTACGCAAAGCCTTTTAATAAATTCGGAATTATCCTCTCCTCCGGGAGGGGCGGAAAGCTTGCCCGAGGTCCAGGGGAGAAAATTCGGGTCGCTTTCAAGCTCCGATGCGGTCTTTCCCTCGAACGAGCCGAAATCGTACTCCCTTAAATCAGAGACCGGAATAATATCCATATCGGGATAAAGCACCGCTCCCGTTTGTCGGCAGCGAAGCAGGGGGCTTGAATAAAGCCGTTCAATTTCGGGGTATTCAATATCGTCCTTTAAAAGCCTTAATTCATTAAGTCCTTCGGGCGATAAAGGCAGGTCGGTTTTACAGCCGATGTACTGCCCCGCAAAATTAGCGTCGGTGGCGCCGTGGCGTATAAGATGTATTCTAAGTGTTTTCATTATATGTTCTCCAGTAAATTTGTTATTATGCTGTTGGATAAAAGCATACCGCGGTCGGTAAGGGAGATACCGGCGTCATTTATATTAAGCAGTCCCGTCCTTTCTAGCGGCAGGGCGGCTTTTTTTATGCTGTCAGGCAGGTCTGTTCCGAAACGCCGGCGGTATTTTTTAAAGCAAAGCCCCTCTTTTAGCCTTAGCGCCAGCATTATATATTCCTCTTTTCCGCCGCCTTTTCCGTCCGCGATGGGCGGCTCGCCCCTTAAAAAGGCGCGGCTGTCCCTCGGGTAGTAAAATCTCTCACCCTCTAAAAATGAATGTGCCGACGGGCCTATTCCCAAATATTCGTCACAATGCCAGTATTTAAGGTTGTGCTTACCCTCTTTGCCCGTCATTGCAAAATTTGAAATTTCGTAATGGGAAAAGCCCCTTTCCTCTAAATAACGGCACATATATAAATATTGCTCGGCGGTTTGGTCTTCGTCGGGGAAATCAAGGGTATCCCGCCTTTTGTAAAACAGGGTGTTTTCCTCAAGCTTTAAAATATAGGCGGAAATATGGTTAGGTGTAGCCGAAAGCACAAAATCAAGGTCGGCTCTAAGACTGCTTAAATCGGAGCTTGGCAGACCTATCATCAAATCGAGGGAGATATTGTTAAAACCCAATTTCCGCGCGGTCTTTACGGTGTTAAGGGTATCCTGTGCCGAGTGAGTGCGGCCTAAAACGGAAAGCATTTCATTGTCCCCGCTCTGGGCACCCACAGAAAGGCGGTTTACCCCCGCTTTTTTAGCGGCGGAAAGGATCTTTTCGCTATTCCCCGAAGGGTTTATTTCAAGGGTTATTTCCGCATCTTCAGCAACACGGCAATTCTCTCTTACCGCCCCGATTATAGGTATAATCCGTTCCCCTAAAAGGGAGGGGGTTCCCCCGCCGAAATAGACCGTATCAACTAAGGGGCGGCAAAGTCTGCCGCCCCAATTTTTTATTTGCGAAATAAGACCCTCGGTATAGCTGTAAATCTGTTCTTCCCCATAGAACGCCGAGTAAAAGTCGCAGTAGGCGCATTTTCTTCGGCAAAACGGGATATGAAGATAAAGCCCCAAAGGCTTATTATCAGTCAAGAATTTCACCGATGCAGCTGCCCGGAACGGCGGCGGCGTTAGCCTCGTCGGTATCAATATGCATTGCGAGCTTGTACTTAGGGCTTACCCTTGCTACAACATCGTCGAATACAAGCGCTCTTCCCTCGGTGGGGATTTTAACCTTTATAACCTGCTTATCGGTAATACCGTACTTATCTGCGTCCTCAGGTGTCATATGTACATGGCGCTTTGCCACGATAACGCCCTCTGTAAGCTCAATTTCGCCCGCGGGGCCTACAAGCTTGCAGGGAGCGGAGCCTGCGACATCTCCCGATTCTCTGACAGGGGGCTTTACGCCGATTGTGCGTGCGTCGGTCATAGATAACTCAACCTGTGTTTCGGGGCGGGTGGGGCCTAAAATGGAAGCCTTAAGCTCGGACTTAGGGCCTACAACGGTAACCTTTTCCTCGCAGGCGTACTGACCGGGCTGTGAAAGGTCTTTTTTAGGGGTAAGGGTGTGACCCTTGCCGAAAAGGATTTCAAGCGCCTCGTCGGTTACATGAACATGACGGGCTGATATTTCAACTAAAACTTCTTTTGCCATAACGAATTACTCCTTGCCGTTTTTAATTTATAATATAATTTTACCATATTTTACGCGGTTTTCAAGGGGTAAAGAAAAAAAAGCAAAAATAAAAAACAACAGCCGATCTGCTTTCCGGATATTTTTTTCAGAATTCAACGCATTTATCAGCCAATTACCGCGCTTAATCCTCCAATACATTTATTTTTTTATTGTAGATACGCCCCATAAAAACGCAGGCGATAAAAGCGGACACAAGCTCGGCGATAATAAATGTCAGCCATATTGTCCAAGCATAGTCCATTGACTTAATCGCAAGCTGTGAAAATCCCCACGCAACAGGCAGCACGAAAACAAGCTGTCTTAATATTGATATTACCAGCGATTCCATTCCTCCCTCCAAGGCTTGAAAAATCCCTTGAAACGCAATGTTCATTCCGGCAAATATAAAGCTCAGTGATATTATTCTCATCGCGCTTATGCACAAATTTTCTGTTGCTCCGGACAAACCGAAAACTTTAGCCAGAGGTTGGGCAAAGCTTTCAATCAGAATAATTCCTAAAACCATTATTATGAGAGTGTAGAGGGTTCCGAATTTAATACCGTCTTTAATTCGTTTTTTGTTTTTCTTCCCGTGATTAAAGGAAACGATAGGAGTGATAGCGTCCCTCAGTCCAAATGCGGCAAATAATACAAACTGCTGTATTTTATAATATAGACCATATGCAGTAACCATAGACTCGTCAACCCGAACCAGAATAATATTAAAGCCATAGGTCATAAATGACATAACCGCCTGTGCGATAATTGCGGGCAGACCTATTGAATAGATCTGCTTTATGATTATACCTGAGGGCTTTAAGTATTTGATACTGTTTTTGACTGCCTTATTGAACTTTAGGTGGAATGCAAAGGCAAGCAATGCCGATACAACCTGACCTATGACCGTTGCATATGCCGCGCCTTTGACGCCTATTCGGGGAAGTCCGAAGAGTCCGTATATAAGAATAGGGTCAAGTACTATGTTTAGTACTGCGCCTGTAATCATCGCGATTGTAGAGTATAGTGAAAGTCCTGTTGATTGCAGCAGCTTTTCAAATACCGCAAAGAAAACATTTCCCATTGAAACTATGCAGCAGATTCTAAGATAGCTTACCGCCATATCAAATATTAAAGCATTGCTTGTCTGAGTGGCAATATAGGTCTCCGCACCGAACAGACCAAAGAGTAAAAATACCCCATAAATAACAATGCCGAGAAAAATTGAATTACCGCAGACCTTTGAGGCTTTCTCGGTATCTCCCATACCGAGGCTTTTAGACAATAAGGCGTTGGCACCCACACCGGTACCTATTCCTATTGCTATCATAAGAACCTGCACCGGAAAGGCAAGCGTCAGGGCGTTAAGAGCCGCCTCACCGTTTTTTGACATATTGGAAACAAAGGCGCTGTCAACAATATTGTAAAGAGCTTGTAATACCATTGAGAGGATAATCGGCATCCCCATAGAAAGCATAAGCCTTCCCACCGGCGTTGTTTCCATTTTTGTTATTGATTTTTGATTCATTGGTTGTACCTCCGAGTTTTTTAGGAGACTTTTGGTGGAAAGCCGCCGTAACCTAATCGAATGTAAAAAAATACATAAAAAAGCAAATGCGTAAGCCTGTCCGGACTTACGCATTTGCTGCTCGACCGTATAATTATAGACGATTTTAAAAAA
>JAXJVI010000023.1:0-6174 GCA_036308615.1 Acutalibacteraceae bacterium
ACATCTATCGCGACAGGGTCGGTTATAAGCAGAGAAACATCACGGTAAATTCCGCCGCCCTGATACCACCAGCCCTCAAATTCCTCGGTGTTCACATATACGGCTATAACATTCTCGCGGTCGAAATATACATTCGCGCTTATATCTACAAAAAAGCTGTTATAGGAAGAAAAGTTGTGCTTCATAAGACAGCCGTTTAGGTATATTACAGAATTTCCCGCAATGCCCTCAAACATAAGAAGTATGCGCTTTCCGCGTGCCTCCTCTTCAAGCTTAAAATGCTTTCTGTACCACGCGTTGTCATATTTGAAAAAACCGTGCGCGTTATTTTGGGTGGGGTCGTTGTCCTGATCAACTATATAATCGTGCGGAATATTTACATACTTCCAGCCCTCGCTTCTCACATCAACCCCACTTTCGTAGGAATCGGGTCTGTCATAATATTTGTACGCCGCAGGGCCTATCAGCTTGCGTACCGTTTTGCTTTGAGAATATGTAGGGCCTTTGTCCGCGGGACGGGGTACCTTTATATCCCCCTTATGAAAAAGCCAGCCGCCGTTTAACTGTATTTGAGTTCTCATAGTATTCGCTCCTTTATTAAATATCATCGCTTGTATTATAAGGTATGGGAAATCAAATAAGAATAAACAAATCAACTATTTTATGGATTATTCGATTTTTATATAGACTTTTTTACCGACGGCAAGTATAATAATGGTTATAATAAGTGTAGGTGGTGACATATGCCGGACAATTCTGTTTTAATGGATTTTTCAAACCTCCCGTATGCCGAATTTGATTTTGAAATCATAGCGGTTATAAAGCAACTCTGGGACAATTTAAGCTGCTGGACGGAGTTTATGCACACACCCCGTAACTCAAGCGCGCTTCTTATGGTGGTTTCGGATACCACCGTACGGTATACCGATAATTCGGGAGAGACCTTTACCGCCGACAACGGGGATATAATATACTGTCCCTTCGGCGGCAAGTATAGATTCGATGTCATTTCCTCTGCCGACAGCGACCGTTTCGGAGGGGTTAAAACGATTTGTGTGAATTTCAATATGGTGCGTCCCGATAAAAAAATCATTGCCTTAAGCCGTAAGCCGATAAAGGTTGTGGATTTTAAAAGCGCGCAGTTAGAAAAAGACTTTTTCGATATATCCGAATTTGCGCTAAAGCCGATGATGCGTAAATACAAGCTTTATAAAATTATGAAAACCGTTTCTGATATTCACTCAAAGAATTCCGCGAATATTTTATTGCTTAGGGAGGCGGCGCAATATCTTGAGGAGCATTATGCGGAAAATTTTAAAATGTCCTTTCTTGCGGAAAAATTCAATATGAGCGAGTCCCATTTCAGAAAGCTTTTTAAGGATTTCACGGGGCTTTCGCCGGTTGAATACAGAAACGGACTGCGTATCGAACACGCGAAGGAGCTTTTAAGCCGAAGCACCGTCTCGGTTTCGGAGGTGGCGTTTGCCGTAGGAATTGAAGACCAATTCTATTTTTCGCGCATCTTCAAGGAAGCAGAGGGCGTTTCCCCTCTTGGGTATAAAAAACGGTTTTGACTCTGCTTGGAATTAAGGCTCTTTTGTAAAACACAAATCGGGGTTTGTAGAGATGATTTGATAATAAAAACAGCCTCCCTTGCCTAAAGGGAGGGGGACCGCCGAACGGCGGTGGAGGGATACAATTTGGTTTTTGCAAGCCGAAATATCCCCCAGTCTCGCTACGCTCGACAGCGTCTCGGCTGCCGCCTCGGTCGGTGCTGTTGCCTTGCAACGGTGTCCACCGGACACCCGCACCCTTTACACAAGGGGGCCTCATTATGCGCTAATCAATTCACCCCTACAAACCCCAATTTGTCTGCTCACAAGCGAGCTTGCTTTTTGATTTTTCTTAATAATCCGATTTTTAACCGTTATAAAAAACCGCGCACAGGTTAAAATGTCTGTGCGCGGTTTTAAAATTATATCAAAAATTATTCAAAGGACATCATACTGTTCATATCGTAAAGTCCCGCTTTTTTGCCGTAAAGGAATTTTGCGGCGCGAACCGCTCCGACAGCGAAAACTTCCTTTGACTGTGCGGAGTGGGAAATGGTTACAACCTCATCATGACCCGCGAAGAGTACATCGTGCTCGCCGACGATTGTGCCGCCCCGTACAGAATGTATACCAATCTCGTTTTTAGGCCTTTTACGGCGTACCGAGTGGCGGTCATATTCGTAGTTAAGCTTATCGTCAAAAACCGAATTGACGGCGTTTGCAAGCATTATAGCCGTACCCGAGGGGGCGTCGAGCTTTTGGTTGTGGTGCTTTTCGATAATCTCAATATCAAAGCCGCCGCCCAGAATCTGCGCCGCCTTTTTTGCAAGGCTTGCTATAAGGTTTACGCCGAGGGACATATTAAAGGAGAAGAAAATCGGTACCTTTTCAGCCGCCGTCTTGATTTTTTCAATCTGCGTATCGCTGTAGCCGGTTGTCGCAATAACGGCGGGAGTACCGGTTTTTACTGCGTAATCAAGCAAATCCTCAAGTAAGGCGGGGTTTGAAAAATCAATAATCACATCTGCTTTTACATTTACATCCGAAAAGGCGGAAAAAACGGGAAATTTTTCGCCGTTATTGATTTTATCAACACCGGCTGTAATTTCTATTTCTCCGTCAGCCTCTGCCGCGGCGGCAACAAATCCGCCCATCTTTCCCGAAGCGCCGCAAAGAATAGCCTTTATCATTTATTTCACATCCTATAATTTATGACATTAAACGGTTTTAAGTAGGGACAGGCGTCCCCGACTGTCCGCATATTTATTTTTAGAGACAGCCGCACTCTTGAAGCTTATATTTAAGGTTTTCAAGAGCCTTTTCCTCCATAGGATAAAGGGGCAGTCTGCAGGGACCCGCGTTAAGACCCAAAAGATTCATAGCCGCCTTAACGGGTATGGGATTTACATCGCTGAAAAGCGCGTTCATAAGCCCCGTGTATTTAATCTGAAGCTCTGCCGCTTTGGCGGTATTTCCGTTCAGATACTCGGCACATATTTCGTGCATAACCTGTGGCAGAAAGTTTGACATTACCGAAATAACGCCGATACCGCCTAAAGACATAATCGGAACCGTCTGGTCATCGTTACCCGAATAAAAATCAAGGTCATCACCGCATAAATAGCGGGTTTTAGCAACCGAAGATAGGTCGCCGTTAGCTTCCTTTACAGCCACAATATTCGGGTGCTTTGAGAGTTCCTTATATGTTTCGGGTTTAATAGCAACCCCCGTGCGGGAGGGCACATTGTAAAGAATAATCGGTTTGTTTACGCGGTCGGCAATGTAATTGTAGTGGGCTACAAGCCCGCGCTGGGAGGTTTTGTTATAATAAGGTGTGACCATTAAAAAGGCGTCCGCTCCCGCTTTTTCAGCGTCGGCGCAAAGACCTACCGAGTAAACGGTATCGTTACTTCCCGTACCCGCAATAAGCGGAACTCTGCCGCCGTTTGCCTTTGCGGCAGTCTCAATAACCCTTATATGCTCATCATAGCCCAGCGTGGATTTTTCCCCCGTAGTACCGCAGATAACAAGTGCGTCAATGCCGCCCTTTATCTGCTCGTCAACAAGGGAGGAAAGGCGGTTGAAATTAACGCTCCCATCCTCATTCATAGGGGTTATAAGCGCGGTTGCGGCTCCCGTGAAAACTCTTTTTTTCATAAAAGACCACTCCTTTTAAAAAGTGAATCAGTCCATCCAGCCCTTAGCGCAAAGAAGCTCTGCCAACAGCACGGCGCCGCCCGCGGCTCCTCTTAAAGTGTTGTGAGAAACACAGACAAACTTATAGTCATACTGCGTATCCTCGCGAAGTCTGCCGACCGAGACCGCCATACCGCCCTCTAAATCGCGGCAAAGCTTTGTCTGGGGCATATCGTCCTCGGTGTAATAGTGGAGGAACTGCTTGGGTGCGTGGGGGAGGGAGAGCGCCTGAGGCTCGCCTGAATAGCTGTTCCAAATATCAATTATTTCGTCCTTTGAGGGTTTGTTTTTAAAATCAACAAACACGGCGGCTAAATGACCGTCGGAAACGGGCACACGAATGCACTGCGCGGTAAATTTCGGGTCGCTTGCGGGTACGATTTCGCCGTTTTCAATCTTGCCCCAAATCTTAAGAGGCTCTTTTTCGCTCTTTTCTTCCTCGCCTCCGATGTAGGGGATGACATTGTCTACCATTTCGGGCCAGCGTTCAAAGGTTTTGCCCGCACCGGAAATTGCCTGATAAGTGCATACAAGCACCTTTTCGATTCCGTACTTTTCGTCAAGGGGATAGAGCGCCGGAACATAGCTTTGAAGCGAGCAGTTGGATTTAACCGCGATAAAGCCGCGCTTTGTGCCGAGACGCTTTCTCTGAGCGTTAATAATCTCAGCGTGGTCGGCGTTGATTTCCGGAATAATCATCGGCACATCGGGAGTAAAGCGGTGGGCGCTGTTGTTTGAGATAACAGGACACTCGTGCTTTGCGTATTTTTCCTCAAGCGCCTTGATTTCGTCCTTTTTCATATTGACGGCACAGAAAACAAAATCAACTTCCGCGGTGATTTTGTCAATATCCGCCTCGGCGTCAAAAACAACCATATCCTTTAAATTTTCGGGTATCGGAGCCTTCATAGCCCAGCGCTTGCCGATAGCCTCTTCATAGGTTTTACCCGCAGAAGAGGAGCTTGCCGCAAGAGCTTTGACATTAAACCACGGGTGGTCGTGGAGCAAAAGCGCAAAGCGCTGACCTACCATTCCCGTTGCTCCGATGATACCTACATTGTACTTTTTCATTTGTAAAACATTCCTTTCGCAAACATATTTGCAAATTCAGGCTTGATATATATTGAAAATTGCAATATAATTAAACCGTCAGGTAAAAGAATTATGTTTGCCGCATATTCTTTTACCATTTATCATAACATTACAAATAATGTTTGTCAATTTATTTTATGCGAAAAGTGAAGGAAAGTTTTATATTATTATGAAAACAAGCGATTTTTTTTACGATTTACCCGAGGAGCTTATAGCTCAAACCCCCTTAGAACCGCGAAATTCCTCAAGGCTTATGGTTTTATCGAAAAACTACGGCAGTATTTCACACAATCATTTTTACGATTTACCGAAATTTCTTAAAAAGGGTGACTGCCTTGTCCTAAACGATACCCGTGTTCTTCCCGCAAGACTCTACGGAGTGAGAGAGGGTACAGGCGCGGTTGTGGAGTTTGTACTCCTTCGTCAGCACGGAAATAAGCTTTGGGAATGTCTTGCGGGGCCCGGCAAAAAGGCTAAGACGGGGTATAAGTTTAAATTTTCGTATAAGCTTAACGCTACGGTCACAGATGTCCTCCCGGACGGCAACCGTATGATAGAGTTTTCCTGTAACGGCGATTTCTTTGCCGTGCTCGACGAGGTGGGTCAAATGCCGCTCCCGCCTTATATTAAAGAAAAGCTCAAAGATAAAGAGCGTTATCAAACCGTATACTCAAACGAGGCGGGCTCTGCCGCCGCTCCTACCGCGGGACTGCATTTCACTAAGGAAATGCTTGAAGAAATTAAAAATATGGGTGTAAATATCGCTTATGTAACCCTGCATGTGGGCTTAGGCACCTTTAGACCCGTAAAGGTCGAAGAGATAACCGAACATAAAATGCACTCGGAGCATTATTATATCACGCAAGCCGCCGCAGAAACTATCAATGCGACCAAGAAAAACGGCGGTAGGGTTATTTGTGTGGGAACAACCTCCTGCAGAACCCTTGAAAGCTGTGCTGCGCAATACGGTGAAATTCGCCCTTGCTCGGGGGATACCGATATATTTATTTACCCCGGTTATAATTTTAAGGTGATGGACTCGCTTATTACCAACTTCCATCTACCCGAAAGTACCCTTATAATGCTTGTTTCCGCCTTTGCGGGCTATGAAAACACAATGAACGCCTACAATACCGCCGTTAAGGAAAAATACAGATTTTTCAGCTTCGGCGACAGTATGCTCGTTATATAACCGAGAAACCCAAGTACCAAGCGGTATTTTGAGATTACCGTTTGGTATTTTTTTATTGTTACCGATGTTTACGGGATATGTGAAACTTTTGATATTATTCTAAAAATAATCATTGACAAAATAGGATATATCCTATATAAT
>JAXJVI010000024.1:0-3097 GCA_036308615.1 Acutalibacteraceae bacterium
TAAGGCGGTTGCGAAAATGCAGGCAGACCTTGCAAAGGACGGCGTGTTTAAGGTTACGGACGAAATTAAGGCAAAAATGTCCGAGCTTTTCTACGGCGGCTGCTGTGACGACGCCGAGACCCTCGCCACAATAGGGGATATGTTTAAGGAATACGGCTATCTCTGCGATACCCACACCGCCGTTGCGGTAGGCGTATACAAAAAATATAAGGAGGCAACAGGGGACGAGAGACCTGCGGTTATCGCCTCTACCGCTTCGCCCTATAAGTTTGCCGACAGTGTGCTTACTGCCGTTACCGATAAAAAGACCGATAGCGAGTTCGGCAATGTCCGCCTGCTTTCCGAGGTGACCTCGACCGAGATTCCCGCCCCGATAAAGGCACTCGAAAACGCCGAGGTGCGCTTTAAGGAAATATGCGAAAAGGATAAAATGCTCGACGCGGTATATTCAGCTCTTCAAATTAAATAAGATAAAGGCCCCCTTGCCTAAAGGGGGCTGTCAGCGTAGCTGACTGGGGGATATTGAATTTGCAGAAAACTTAAATATATCCCTCCACCAACCTAACGGTCGGTTCCCCTCCCTTTAGGCAAGGGAGGCGTTTTTTTGTGTCGGTACTTTTAACGCGACAGCACTTTTTTCATAGAGCGGATAAAATTACTTCGCTCTGAAAGTGTCACAGCGGGTGTCACTGCTGGTTGACGCTTCGCCGTGGCCAACTTGAATTTTGCCGGCAGAGCACATATCGTCCGCGGTATGGTGAACACAGTTCTTTACATCGCAGGCTACGCACAGCTTGGTCTCACAAGTACAATCTGACAAATTAATCAAGTCCTTTCCGACCTTATTAAGGTCAGGCTTAGTATGTGCGAAAATATCAGTTTTATGTGAATTTTTTTTAAAAAGGGGGCGGAACAGAGCTTTGAGTATTTACGGAATTTCCGATCTGCATTTGTCCTTCGGCGTAGATAAGCCTATGAATATTTTTAAAGGCTGGGATAATTATACCGAGCGTATTTCCGCCCATTGGAAACGCCTTGTAAAGGAAAACGATACGGTTATTTTGCCCGGGGATTTTTCCTGGGGACTAAAACTCACGGAAACAAAAAAGGATTTTGAATTTTTGGAGTCGCTCCCCGGTAAAAAATTTCTCATTAAGGGAAATCACGATTTATGGTGGAGCACATCAAAAAAGCTACATGAATTTTTTTTACAAAATAATTTTTCCTCGGTGGATATTATTTACAATAACTGCGCTGTCGCCGAGGGCTTTGCCATAGCGGGAACAAGAGGCTGGTTTTATGACAATACCGCCGATAAAAAGGTGCTCGCCCGCGAGGCGGGACGGCTTGAAGCCTCTCTTAACGCCGCCGAAAAGACAGGACTTCCTGTTTTGGTCTTTCTCCATTATCCGCCCGTATACGGTGAATATGTCTGTCACGAGATATTCGATATACTTAAAAATCACGGCGTAAAGCGGGTGTATCACGGGCATATTCACGGTGCTGGCTTTAACAAAGCCGTAAGCGAATATGACGGGGTGGAATTTAAGCTTATATCCTGCGATTGTATTGATTTTACCCCTCAATTTATCGCGTGATTTATTTATTTTCAAAGAATTTACAGAATATTTAAAAAATATGTAGAAAAATATTTCGAGTTGTGATATAATAATTTGAACTACTGTAAAACGAGTAAAGGGCGTTTTACAATGCGGAGGTATAAAAATGAGTTTAAAAGAAACAAAAAAGATTGATACCAACAGGCATCAGCTTGAAATCACCGTGGACGGTGAAAAGTTCCGTGAGGCTATCGCGGAGGCTTACAAAAAAAACGGCAAGAAAATAAATGTGCCCGGCTTTAGAAAGGGTAAAGCGCCGCTTCACCTTATCGAGAAGTACTACGGTGCCGAGATTTTCTTTGAGGACGCACTGAATCTTCTTTATAATGACCTCGTTGAGGAGGCTATTAAGGATTCGGGTCTTAAGGTAATTAACGATAAAATGGATTTTGAAATGGTTTCCATCTCTAAAGAGGACGGCGTAGATTTTAAGGTTTCGGTTACAACCTATCCCGAAATTGAAATCGGCGAGTACAAGGGCTTAAAGGCTGAAAAGGCAGCTGTTAAGGTTACCACCGAAGAGGTTGAGGCTGAATTAAACTCTATGGCTGAAAGAAACGCCAGAATGGTATCGGTTGAAGACCGCGCCGCGCAGAACGGCGACACCGTTATTATCGACTTTGAAGGCTTTAAGGACGGCGTAGCTTTTGACGGCGGCAAGGCTGAGGGTCATTCTCTTACTCTGGGCTCGGGTCAGTTTATCCCCGGCTTTGAGGATCAGATTGTGGGCAAGAATATCGGCGATGAGTTTGATGTAAATGTAACCTTCCCCGAGGATTACGGCGCCGAAGACCTTGCGGGCAAGGAAGCTGTATTTAAGGTTAAGCTTCACGAGATTAAGGTTCGCGAGCTTCCTACGGTTGACGATGAGTTTGCAAAGGATGTAAGCGAGTTCGACACCCTTGACGAGCTTAAGGCAGACCTTGAGAAAAAGGCGCTTGAGCGCAAGACAAAGGCGGCGGACGAGGCTGTGGAAAACGCTCTTGTTCAGCAGATTGTTGACAGCATTAAGGGCGAAATCCCCGAAGCTATGTACGAAAACCGTCTTGAGCAGTTAACAGAGGATTATGCTTACAGACTCCAGAGTCAGGGGCTTAGCCTTGATATGTATCTTAAGTACACCAATTCAAATATTGACGAGTTCAAGAAATCCTTCCGCCCGCAGGCTGAGGGTCAGGTTAAGTTCCGCCTTGCGCTTGAAAAGATTGTTGAGCTTGAAAACATCACCCCCAGCGAGGAGGAGCTTGAAGCGGAGTTCGCTAAGCTTGCCGAGGGCTACGGCGTAGAGGTTGAAAAGGTTAAGGCGGTCATACCCGCAGAGGAGATTTCCAAGGATGTAGCGGTAGGAAAGGCTATCGACCTTGTAAAGGAAAACGCGGTTATAACAGAGGTAGAGGAAAAGAAAGCGGAAGAAAGCTCTGAGGAATAATCGCATCAAAAAAAGAACAGGTCGCAAAATGCGACCTGTTCTTTTCATA
>JAXJVI010000025.1:0-1543 GCA_036308615.1 Acutalibacteraceae bacterium
ATTCCGCGCTCTCTCTCTTCGGGAGCCTTATCGATGTTTGCATAATCCTCGAAAGCTGCCTGACCCTTAAGAGAAAGGTACTTAGTGATAGCTGCGGTTAATGTTGTCTTACCATGGTCAACGTGACCGATGGTACCAATGTTTACATGGGGCTTATTGCGTTCAAATTTTGCCTTTGCCATTGTATTTTTCCTCCTTAAATTTCAATGAAGCATTATAGCTATAGTTTAACAAATTTTTATTAAAATTTCAAGTATTATTTGAGTAAATATCAGTCTTTCTTTGCTCTGGCTGAAATAATCTTCTCAGAAATACTCTTCGGAACCTCTTTGTAGCCGTCGGGTTCCATTACATACTGACCGCGGCCCTGTGTTTTAGAGCGGAGGTCGGTAGCGTAACCGAACATATCGCCGAGAGGTACTCTCGCGTTAATCTGCTTAACGCCGGACCTGTCCTCAAAGCCCTGAATCTCGCCGCGGCGGGAGTTAAGGTCGCCGATAACATCGCCCATATATTCCTCAGGAACAATAACGGTAACCTTCATAATAGGCTCCAAAAGTACAGGATCCGCTAAGCGGCAGGCCTCTTTAAATGCCATAGAGCCTGCAATCTTAAATGCCATTTCTGAAGAGTCAACCTCGTGATAAGAACCGTCGTAAAGAGTAACCTTTACATCAACTACAGGATAGCTTGCAAGCACGCCTGCCTGTAATGCGCCGCGGATACCTGTATCAACCGCAGGGATATATTCCTTCGGAATAGTACCGCCGGTAACATTGTTGATGAACTCGTAGCCCTTACCGGACTCATTCGGCTCAACGATAATCTTAACATGACCGTACTGACCTGAACCGCCCGACTGACGCTTGTACTTGGTTTCGTGGTCAACCTTCTTGCGGATGCTCTCCTTATAAGCAACCTGCGGAGCGCCCACATTAGCCTCAACCTTAAACTCACGAAGGAGACGGTCAACGATGATTTCAAGGTGCAGCTCGCCCATTCCGGCGATAATGGTCTGACCTGTTTCCTCATCGGTGTAAGCCTTAAAGGTCGGGTCTTCCTCAGCTAATTTCGCAAGAGCAAGTCCCATCTTTTCCTGACCGGCCTTGGTCTTCGGCTCAATAGCAACACGGATAACCGGCTCGGGGAAGTTCATAGATTCAAGTATAACGGGATGCTTCTCATCGCACAGGGTATCACCTGTTGTGGTGTTCTTGAGGCCTACTGCAGCGGCGATATCGCCCGCATAGCAGGTTTCAATATCCTCACGGTGATTTGCGTGCATCTGAAGAATTCGTCCCATACGCTCCTTGTTCTGCTTAACCGAGTTGTATACACCGGCGCCTGCGTCAACAGTACCCGAGTAAACACGGAAGAAGCAGATTTTACCAACGAACGGGTCGGTAGCAATCTTAAATGCAAGAGCAGAGAAGGGCTCGGAATCGGAAGAATGTCTTACTTCCTCCTCGCCTGTATCGGGGTTTACACCCTTAATAGCCTCAATATCGGTGGGAGCCGGCATATAATCGACGATAGCGTCGAG
>JAXJVI010000026.1:0-1791 GCA_036308615.1 Acutalibacteraceae bacterium
AAATACAGTTGATAAAAGACCTTGCCCGCAAGAAAGAATTTGATATTCTGCTTGTATTTATGTTTGACCGCATAGGACGAATAGCCGACGAAACACCGTTTGTAGTTGAATGGTTTGCTAAAAACGGTATTTCAGTTTGGAGTACGGTAGAGGGAGAGCAGAGATTTGATAATCACACCGATAAGCTGCTCAATTATATACGCTTTTGGCAGGCTGACGGCGAAAGTGAGAAAACCTCAATAAGAACAAAAACGAGTCTTCGGCAAATGGTAGAGGAGGGACATTACAAAGGCGGCAGTCCAGCATACGGATATGACCTTGTAAAAAGCGGTAGATTTAATAAGCGCAAGCACGAGCTGTATGATTTAAAAATAAAAGAGTCCGAAGCGGCGGTTGTAAAACTCATTTTTGATAAATATACAAATGAGGGCTACGGTACTTGGCGTATAGCAAATTATTTGAATGATAACGGATATAGGACAAGAGGCGGAAAGCCGTGGCATCAGGCAAGTATTCGCGGTATTTTGAGCAACTTAACCTATACCGGTGTTTTACGGAGCGGTGACGCCCGCTCTCCGCTTTTGCCCGAGCTTCAAATAATTAATCCGGAGCAATTTAAAACCGCGTCTTATATTTTTAAAAGCCGAGCAAAAAAGCATTCGGAAAATCCGACTGTTCCGCTTAATACAAGGGGAAAATCCTTACTTGCGGGGAATGTGTTTTGCGGTCATTGCGGTGCAAGGCTTACTCTTACAACCAACGGCAGATACAGAAAGCGTAAAGATGGAACTATAGATAAGTCGCCCCGAATTCGCTATGTCTGTTACGGAAAAACAAGAAAGCAGACCGATTGCAACGGGCAGACGGGATACACTATGCATAAGCTTGACGGAATTGTTGAACAGGTAATTAAAAATATATTCGCCGCAATGAAAGGAATACCGAAAAGTAAAATTGTCTCCGCACGGTACAAAAAAGAAGTTACGGATAAAAAATGCCGTCTTGCCGATACCGAAAAGGAATATAATAAAGCCTTACAAAAATTAAACTTGCTGAAAGCGGAGGTTATTAAATGCTTGCAGGGTGAAAGTACCTTTTCAAAGGATATTCTTTCGGAGCTTATAAACGATACCGAGAAAAACTGTAATGAGCTGGCAAAGCTTCTGGAAAAGCTTGAAACCGAGCTTGAACAGTCTGAAGACTTACAAGCCGAGCTTTTCAGAAGCTATGACGAAATTATTTCGTGGGCAGACCTTTATGACAGCGCGAGCATTGAAGCTAAGAAAATGATTGTAAACAGTATGATAAAACGGATAGATGTGTTCCGAGATTACAAACTGAAAATTGAGTTTAACTTTGATATTAAGCAATTTTTCTTAGGAATTGACAAGGAAATAACATTTGATATGACCGCATAGGCAAAAAGGCAGCCCATTAAAAACGGACTGCCTTTTTGTTTTTATCTACTGTTTTATATAGTCTTTAAACGCGATAAAAAGTCTAAAAAAACAACGCCGGACCCAAAACGAATTGGATCCAATGTCGCGTTGGTGGAGCGTGATGCTCCAAATCCGAACTATCGGGGTTCGGATAAGATTTCAATGGTGGAGCATAGCGGGATCGAACCGCTGACCTCTACACTGCCAGTGTAGCGCTCTCCCAGCTGAGCTAATGCCCCTTATTGGGTTGTTGGGATTTTTGCTTTTGCGGGGTGTGTAAGCGAGTTGTTCACGCTCCCAGCTGAGCTATACCCCCATATATGAAGTAAAAAGTAAGAAGTAATAGTGAAGA
>JAXJVI010000027.1:0-1633 GCA_036308615.1 Acutalibacteraceae bacterium
GCTCTATGACGAGGAGACCTCCTCGCAGAAGGACGCCGAGAGTATCGCGAACGACTTCATCGAGGGCGTTTCGGGCACTATCGCCGTACAGCGCGCTAAGCAGGTCAAGCAGAAAAAGAAGACGGGTGACGACGGCAGCGCCGACCCGAAGTTCCTCGCAAAGCGCTTCGTCGCGTATTTCCCCGAGCTAAAGGACGAGATAAAGATGGAGGAGGACTGCTACTATCCCTTCCGCGGCGCGACCTTCGCCAAGGAACACCTCGCTCCCAAGATCGCAGAGTTCGTAAAGAGGGCAAAGGGCAAGGAGCTCGAGAAGTTCGCGGGCGTTTTCAACACCCAGTACGGTAACGGCGACGTAGACACACGCTCGATCATCACAATCGTCATTCTCAACTCCCTCGAGGACAGCGAGTTCACAAAGCTCTGCAACGAGTTCAACGAGGAAACCCAGAAGGCTGCCCTTGCCGCGCGCAAGTACAAGGGCAGAGAGGTAAAGCCCGAGAAGCCCAAGAAGAAAAGCGTTTCAAAGGCAAGCAGCCTGCTCGACAGCTCAAGATGATTTTTTAAAGAGGTTCGGCTTTGCGCCGGCCTCTTTTTAATGGAAAATGAAAAATTGAAAATGGAAAATTAAGGGTCGCTTCGCTCCGGTTTGTATTTTTGCCGGCGGTTGGCGGTTAGCAGTTAGTTTTGACAGAGAATAGGGAAGGAAAAAGTCATATGGGACCCTTCCCGCGAAAATCCTACGTTTCATTACAAAAGACTTTTAGTACGCGATATGCCCGCAGGCGCGTGCCTGCCGCGAAAAATCGACGTAAAGCTGTGAAAAAACTTTTAGTACGCGATTTAAAATACTTGACTTTATTGTAAATGTGTGATAAAATAACTTTACCTCTAAAAGGGGTTTTCTTTTTGTGCCCCGCTGAGGGAGGCTAAAAATATTCCGAAATAACCGGGAGGTGCCGTTATGAGAGTTAAAATCACATTGGCCTGCACAGAGTGCAAACAGCGTAACTACAACACAATGAAAAACAAGAAGAACAGTCCCGACAGACTTACCATGAACAAGTACTGCCGCTTCTGCAAGAAACACACTCCTCACAAGGAAACGAAATAACGGAGGTACATGATGGCTGACGAGAAAAAAGCCGACGTTAAAAAGGCGGAAGCTAAAAAGACCGTCAAAAAAGACGTCAAAAAGAAAAAGCCGAATGTCTTTCAGAGACTTTGGAAGTACCTTATCGCTTGCAAGGGTGAGTTGAAGAAGATTACATGGCCGTCTGTTTCACAGACAACAAAGAACTTTGGCATCGTTATCGCGGTGATCATCGTTATGGGTCTGTTTATCTTCGGACTGGACACGGGTCTGTACGCATTGCTCGGATTGGTAATGGGCACAGGTTCGGCTGCATAAGAAAGTATTATCACTAATTTTCGAAAGGAAGCAGTATAATGCCTGATTATGAAGCAAGATGGTATGTTGTGCATACCTACTCGGGCTATGAAAACAAGGTTGCCGGCGACCTTATGACGACCGCCGAAAACCGTCAGCTCCAGGATATGATTCTCGACGTCAAGGTTCCCACCGAGATTGTCACCGAAAAGGTAGTCAACCGCAAGGGTGAGGAAACCATCA
>JAXJVI010000028.1:0-1519 GCA_036308615.1 Acutalibacteraceae bacterium
CGGCACTTTTCGGCGTAGTACTGCCGCGCGATATTAGAAAACTTTGTAGCTACCCGAAGTGTTTTAGAGGTGTCGTCCTTAAAATCCTTTTTGCCCGCCACCGCCATACGGCAAATGCCCAACTTTAAATCCAGCAGCTCGTAAACATCGGGCTCGTATTCAAGCAGAATATCCTTTCCCGCAACGCCTATGTCCGCCGCGCCCCGCTCAACATAGATAGCAACATCAGAGGGCTTTACCCAGAAGAAGCGAAGACCTAATTCCTCGTTTTCAAAAATCAGCTTTCGGTTGTTTTCCTTAATAGATGGGCAGGGGAAGCCCGCGTTCTCAAACATTGAATAAACCTTTTCGCCAAGCCGTCCCTTAGGCAGGGCGACATTTATATATCCGCTGTCGCATCCAACCTTTTCGTCCGCCCGTTCGAGAGCGTCAAGATATACTGCAAAGCCTATACCGCCCGATTTTCTTCCCATCTTGCGCATAAGCCCGTCATATCTTCCGCCCGAGAGAACCCTCGATTCAGCGCCGTCTATATAGCCCTTAAATACCGTTCCGCTGTAATACGCGGCGGAGTCAACGATTGAAAAGTCGATATTAATATTGTTGCCGAAGCCTTCTTTTTCAGCACGGTTATAAATATCCCAAAGCTCTTTAGCGTACTGCTTTGCTTTGTCGGTTTTGCAAATTGATTCTACTGAACTAAGCGCGTCCTTAGCGTTTTTAAAGCTTTTTATAAGGCATTTAAGAGAACCGAAAATTTCTTCTCCGCAGGTCTCACGAAGTAAGTCCCCATTTTTGGAGACTACTGCATTTAATGCCTTCTTGCGTCTATCACCCTCTAAAGAGAAGCTGTCAAGCAGGGCAGAAACAAGCCCTACATGGGATAAATCGAGCACAAAATCATTGCTTATAAGGGCAAGACTTTTAAGTGCTAATACAATAACCTCTGCCTCGTTATCGCCGTTTATATCGCCTATACATTCAAGCCCCGTCTGCATAATTTCCTTATATGTATGGGAGGTTTCGGAAATCCTGTAAACATTCTCGTTGTAGTAAAGTCGCTCGGTACTGCCCGCCTCGTCCTTAAAATTCTTTAAAATCGAAAGGGTGACATCGGGCTTTAAGGCTAACAGCTTGCCGTTGGTATCATTAAAGGTTATTACCCCGTCCGACACCAAAAAGTCCTTGTTTTCGGAGTACAGATCATATTCCTCAAACTTACTCATTTTAAACTGGCTGTAGCCGTATTCACGGTAAAGGGCACGAAGCTCATATACCGCCCTTTCGTCGCTTTTTAAAATACTCTCGTCAAAGCTCATTTATTCTCCTCCAAACGCCCGATTACCGTTTTATAGCCGCCGCTTCCGTAGTTCAAGCATCGGCTTACCCTGCAAATAGTCGCGGTGCTCGCCCCCGTGCTTTTGTTAATGTCAACATAGCTTTTGCCGCGGCTTAACTGACAGGCGACCTCGATTCTTTGGGCTATCGCCTCGGTTTCCTGAACGGTGCAGGCGTCCTC
>JAXJVI010000029.1:0-2246 GCA_036308615.1 Acutalibacteraceae bacterium
GTTAAGAATTTTTTGGAATTCGAGAAAATCGGCAATATATTCCCCAATCAAAAAGAGACCGGTAACGATATACATCACTACATTAATCAGCTTATAAGTGCGTGCGCCTTTCTTTGAATACGAGGCGATTTTCGCCTCCTCGCTTTTTGTAAGTGTGCCGGTAAGAAGAATTTTTATGCCGAAAATAATCAAACCGACCCCTAATACACCGAACACAATAGACATAATCATTTTTACTACCTCCAATTATTCTTTTGTTTCTGTTAATTCAAGAAAAATGTTTTCCAGTGAAGCATTTGATTTGTGCGTAGCCCTCAGTTCATCAAGTGTTCCGCAGTACAAAAGCTCTCCTTTTTTGATGATGCATATCTCGTCGCACAGCTTTTCGGCAACCTCGAGCACATGTGTTGAAAAGAACACCGAATTCCCTTTTTTTACGTGCTCGCGCATCATCTGTTTGAGCTCAAATGCCGACTGCGGATCGAGGCCGGTCAGGGGCTCGTCTAAAATCCATACGGACGGATTGTGGATCAGCGCGCCCATGATCATTATTTTTTGACGCATTCCGTGAGAATACGAGAGTATCGTGCCGTTCAGTGAGTCGTAAATGCCAAAGCGCTTGGCGTAATTCTCAATGAACGCGGATCTTCCGTCTAAGGGCGTATCATAAATATCCGCCATAAAATTCAGATATTCAACTCCGCTTAGTCGCAAAAAGTGATCGGGACTGTCGGAAACATAGCCAAACTGACTTTTCGCCTTTTTTCCGTCCTTCTGAATGTCGATCCCGTTGATCGTAATGGAACCGCTTGTCGGGCGTATAACGCCCGTGATCGCTTTGATCGTTGTTGATTTACCGGCTCCGTTGTGGCCGATAAATCCGGTGATCGCGCCGTCTTTCGCGGTGAACGAGATATCGTTCACAACGGTTTTATCGCCGTACTTTTTGGTGTAGTTTTGTACGCAAATCAGTCAGATCATCTCCTATAAAAGTTTTAATACCAGTTGTAAAAATAATAGTTTCCGCCGTGATCGGCGATAAAGTAATTGATCATTGTTGCGTATCTTGACTCGCTGATCTCGGTATCGTTATACTCGAAAACATATTGTTCATAAGGCTTCCACTCGCCGCCGCTTGGCGTGTATCTGGTGATCTCGGTGATCTTTCCGTTTTCCTTTTTAACCTCAAATTTTCCCTGCTCTTCATATCCCGTATCCGAATACACCGCGGACAGGAAGCTGACGATACCGTCGTCGTCATAATCGGCGGAATATATGCCTCTGAACCTCACCCAATTCTTTTCTTCACCCTCAGACCATTTCGTGTAAATGCCGGTGTTGGTAGTTCGCTTCAGCAGACCGTTTTCGGTAGTGACCGAAACAGAATCCATTTCCTCCTTCATAACGTCGGGAGTATATCCTTCGCCTGACATAAAATCATCATGAAGAACCATTGTAAAGTATTCTCCGCCGTCGCCGTACTGGTACATTTGTTTTTCCGTACTGCTGCTGTTGAGATGTTTCATATCATAATCGTAAACTCTGCCGTCGTTGTATTTCACAGTGGTTATTGTATTATTTGTAAGATCGGTCTCGGTTCGGGTCGCAGGCTTTTCGCCGTCAAAGGTGTATTCAAACACAGTCTTTGCAGGTAAAGCATCCTCGAAATTTTCGAGGTTTTCAATCATGACCGGATAGGCGTTTTCGTATTCGAACGACGTTGTCAGCGCGAGCTCCCAATCATCGTATTGATAGTCCCAGCGATAGCAATCGACGCTCTTTTACAAGAGTGTGCGCCGTATCGGCCGTCTGATTCATTTTTTCGCCCGTTTTGCCGCAGCCGGTCGTAAATTCGGCTACGTATTTCTGAATACAGGTGGTGTCAAGAACGGAGACCCTGCCGTCGCCGTTTACGTCGGCAAGCTGCTTTTGCAGGTTGGTAAAGCCGATAAGGTCGATCGCCGCCTTTTGGATCAGCGTCGCGTCGTCTATGGTCACATCGCCGTCGCCGTCAACATCGCCGAATACCGGTCCGTTGTAAAGGGCGTCGATCTTGCGGCTGATATCCTCCAAATCATAAAGACCGGAATAATCGATCGTTTTATTTCCTGCGTCGTCGGTAACGCGCTTAGTAAGGTCAAAGTCGAGCTCAGCGCCGTTGTCAACGTCTTTGTTGTCCGAGGTAATGAACTTATTATAGCTCGACATCGTGTAGAAAAACAGCTCGGGAGTATACGCGATAAACA
>JAXJVI010000030.1:0-2388 GCA_036308615.1 Acutalibacteraceae bacterium
CAGAGGACTTGATTCAATCCGGATTTATTGCTCTTTCGAAAGCGGTTAAGGACTATAAGCCGAATAAGGGGTATTTACTGTCTACTTACCTTACATTGCATTTAAAATGCGTTTATAACGAGCTTATAGGGCGCAAAACAAGCAAGCGGGATGTGTTAGAAATTTGCACAAGCCTTAATGTGCCGATGGGTGATGAAAGCGATACAGAGCTTATGGATACCGTTGTAGATAATACAAATCCCTATGAAGCATTAGAGGATCAGATTTTTCAAGCACAACTGGCAAATGCTTTACGGCAATGCCTTGATACTTTACCCGATAATTTAAAAGCTGTAATAAATGCCCATTATTTCGACAAGCTAACATATGCAGAAATCGAAAGCCGACAATGCTTGACTAACGGGAGCGGCAGCCGATTAGAATTTAAAGCACTTCAAAAGCTTAGAATCGGCGAAAATAAAAAACGGCTTGAGCCTTTTGTAGATGAAATAATGTCAATAGCTTTGCGCTCGACAGGGCTAAGCGCATTTAACAATATGCAATGCAGTAGTGTTGAACTAACCGCCGAATACTTAGAGCGGAATATGCCGTTGTACCGTTGAAAAACGAATAAGCACATAAATTGAGAGCGGAGAGCCGTAATAGCTCCCCGCCTTTTTTATGCCTATTTGCCCTCCGTGCCTTTTTTGTCGCGCTCCATTGTTTCATCAATGGCTCTGTTTATAAAACCGTTTACGCTTTCTTTTGTGGTTTCGGCGTGGCTTTTAATTATATCCTTTTTCCCTTTGGGGACAAGAACCGATACACGGTCATACAGTTTATTTAAATTTTCGTCATTCCATTTTTTATTGGCTCGTTTCCTTGCCTCTGATAACGGCATATTATTCCCTCCTATTCCTGGGCGGCTTTATAAGAACCCCCCATTTCTACGATAACATTATAACATATTATATGTACTTATGCAAGTGTAATATTGCACAATTATGCAAGTGTATGTTTGGATAGTATGCCATATTGACAATGTACTTGTGTAAGTGTATAATATACTCGTAAGGTTAAGAGAGCGAACCGCTCCCGACCAATAAAATAAAAGGAGTAAAAGACAATGAGCAAAACAGAAATGACAAGCAAGGTTAGAGAGCTTAAAGAATTAAAGGCTATGGCTGATGAGCTGGCGGCAGAGATTACCGCAATCGAGGACAGTATAAAAGCCGATATGACCGCGCAGGGTGTTGAGGAAATGACGGTTGATGTTTATAAGGTACGGTATAAGACCGTTAAGGGCAGCCGATTTGATATCACGGCATTCAAGAAAGCAATGCCCGACTTAGCCGCCCAGTTTATGAGAGAGACAGAAAGCCGCCGCTTTACCGTTGCATAATGGGGGTAATACATAATGCGGAAGTCTATTGAAATACCCGTAGAGACCGCCGCCGCCCTTGTTATGGCGTGTACCGCGATAGAGGACATATTAATCACAGGAACGCTTACAGAGGACATAACGGAAGAATTAAAGCACATTCAGCCGTATCTTGACGGCTTTATGGAAATGGCATAAAGAAAGCCCCATACAGCTGCACTCAATCACGCTGTATAGAGCCTACCAACACCGCCGGAGCGGTTGAGTATATTATAACTTATCCGCTCCCCGGTTGTCAACAAAAGTCAACAAAAAATTAGGAGTAGTTTATGATGAACACAAATTATGCATTTGATATTGACGTGATAGCCGCTGAATTGGAAAACGCGGAAAACTTACTGCGTTGCTTTTATGAATTTTGGGATAACGAGGGAAACGCAGATGCCGAAGGCGTTAACAAAGGAAATAAAGCACTTATATTTTTACAAAGAATGCCGCAGTATATGTCAATCGTATTTGCCGCTATTGGTATGATTGATTTGCAAAAAAAGAATTTGGACAGCCTTGCGGAGAAAATGGTGGCGTCACGCGTAATCGTGTCAAAAAACTCGTCTTTGTAGCAACCGTTATAAACCGATACAATGTTTTCCTAACAAGTTAAATCCGCTCCCATATAAGCGATAACGGGAGCGGTTTATTATTTTTTCAGCTTTTATAATGCACGGCTTACAGCACGGCCGTAAACCCCAAAAGCAAGGCAAAATTTAAGCGATAAACCCCAAATAAACCCCAAAACGGCATTTTTGAGTAAAAGAAAAAACCGCCCGACATCGCACAAATGGCTTTGTTAAGCGGTTTTTCCGTGGCAGGGGCAGAAGGGATCGAACCCTCGGCACTCGGTTTTGGAGACCGATGCTCTACCAGCTGAGCTATACCCCTAAATGCTTATTTGGTGGGGCATCACGGACTCGAACCGCGGACCGACCGGTTATGAGCCGGTTGCTCTAACCAACTGAGCTAAAGGCCCA
>JAXJVI010000031.1:0-1608 GCA_036308615.1 Acutalibacteraceae bacterium
GTATATGACCGAGATTATTACAATGCGGCATTGAAAAGCGGAATAAAATGTCAGCCAAAGGCGGCGGTCGCAGGGGGCAATAACTCGGGTGCCGTGCATTTAAGCCGCGGGGGAGTAAGAACCATTGCTATCTCGGTGCCCTGTAGGTATATTCATTCACCATCCTGCGTGGCGGACAAAGAGGATATTGAAAACGCGGCAAGGCTTGTAGAATATATGATAAAGGGCATTTGTTCGGGTAAAATTGAATGATAAAGCTTACTCATAATTTGCCCGAAGCGGGCGAGCCAAGCGCGGAATATATAAGAATAAAATGCCTTTACGACTGTTATAAGGACGATAAAGATGTGCTTTTCTGGGAACAGGACGGCGGCAGGGCTTATATTTCCCTTGCGAGCGGAGATATGACCGTCTTTTGCGAAAACGGCGACTATGAAGAAATAAAGGAATTTATTTCGGTAATTTCACCGCGGAGTATTTTCGGAAGTTTTGAAGTATTAAAAAATTTGGGCTTTTCCGATATACATTTGGTGTTTGTTATGTCCCGCAAGGCGGATATTTTAGGCGATACGGCAGGCGATGATCTTAAAAGTCGGGAAATTTATGATATACTTAACATAAAGGAATTTTATCTTCCCGAATATCCGTATTTTGCGGTAGATTTTTGCAGACGGATTAATCACGGAAGGGCAGATTATTTTGCTGTAAAGGATAAATGTGCCGCAGTCTCCTTTCATACGGGGAATTACGCCCTGTTAAACGGCATTGTAAGCCGTGAAAAGGGACACGGAACGGTAGCGTTAAATGCAATTTTACAGAAAAATTACGGCAGGGAGCTACTTTGCTGCTGTGAAGAAAATTTGATAGGATTTTACGAAAAAAACGGATTTAAAAAATTATACAAGGCGGGATACCGGTGCAAACAACAAGCGTAAACAGCTTTTTTAATATTGATGAAAGGCTTTTAAAATTAAACGGAGAAATCACCGAGAAATGCTCGGAGCGTTTTAAAGAAATTGATTCGGTTACAGAATATAACCAACTGAAGGTACTGTCGGCATTTATAAAAAACGGCGTGAGCGAATCGGCAATGGCGGGGTCTACGGGTTATGGTTATGATGACCGCGGACGGGAAATTTTAGAAAAGGTTATGGCGGATGCGATGGGAGCGGAGGACGCGCTGATGCGCCATAATTTCGTTTCGGGAACGCATACCTTGACTGTGGCTTTATTCGGATTATTGCGGCCGAATGACAGGGTGCTTTGTCTTACGGGCAGACCATATGATACTATTACGGGCGTTTTCGGTATTGACGAAAAGACAGACGGCTCCCTTGCCGATTTCGGGGTGAAATACGCCCAGGTCGAGCTTTTGGCAGACGGCACGCCGGATATTGCGGCTATAAAGGCGGAGCTTAAAGCCCGCAAATACAAAATGGCATATATTCAGCGCTCCCGCGGCTACAGCACAAGACCGAGCCTTACTATAGACGATATTGAAAGGCTCTGCAATGCCGTGCGGGAGGTCTCCCCCGATTCGGTTATTATGGTGGATAACTGCTACGGCGAATTTACCGAAAAAAAAGAGCCCACCGAGGTGGGGGCGGA
>JAXJVI010000032.1:0-3040 GCA_036308615.1 Acutalibacteraceae bacterium
GCCAACGCGATGAAGGACTGGGCGATTGAAAAGGGAGCCACACATTACACACACTGGTTCCAGCCCCTTTCGGGTCTTTCCGCGGAAAAGCACGACAGCTTTATTACGCCTGTCGACGGCGGAAAGGTTATTATGGAGTTTTCGGGCAAGGAATTAATTCAGGGCGAGCCTGACGCTTCCTCCTTCCCCTCCGGCGGACTTCGCGCCACCTTTGAGGCGAGAGGCTACACAGCTTGGGACCCCACCTCCTACGCGTTTATTAAGGACGGCGTACTTTGTATTCCGACAGCCTTCTGCTCCTACGGCGGCGAGGCGTTGGATAAAAAGACTCCTCTTCTTCGCAGTATGCAGGCAATTAACAAGCAGGCTCTTCGCGTTTTAAGACTCTTCGGCAACACAGACGCAAAGTCGGTTAAAACAACCGTAGGTCCTGAGCAGGAGTACTTCCTTGTTGATGAGGATGTTTACAACAAGAGAAAAGACCTTATTTATACAGGTCGCACCCTTTTCGGTGCAAAGCCGCCTAAGGGTCAGGAGCTCGAGGATCACTACTTCGGAATCATTAAGCCGCGCGTTCAGGCGTTTATGAACGACCTTAACGAGGAGCTTTGGAAGTTAGGTATTCTTGCCAAGACCGAGCACAACGAGGTTGCTCCCGCACAGCACGAGTTAGCCCCCGTTTTCACCACCACAAACATTGCGGCGGATCACAACCAGCTTACAATGGAGATTATGCAGAAGGTTGCTAAAAAGCACCATATGGTATGCCTACTCCACGAAAAGCCGTTTGCGGGCGTTAACGGAAGCGGTAAGCACAACAACTGGTCGGTTTCAACCGATACAGGGGTAAACCTCTTAAACCCCGGCGACACACCCTATGAAAACGCACAGTTCTTGCTTTTCCTCTGTGCGGTAATTAAGGCGGTTGACGAATATCAGGATATGCTCCGCGTTTCGGTTGCTTCTGCGGGCAATGACCACAGATTAGGAGCTAACGAAGCTCCTCCGGCGGTTGTTTCAATGTTCTTAGGTACCGAGCTTACCGAGGTTTTAGAGGCTATCGAAAAGGATCAGCCCTACGGCGGCAAGGAAAAGGAATTGCTTAAGATAGGGGTTCACACCCTGCCTCGGTTCCCGAAGGACGCCACCGACCGCAACAGAACTTCGCCCTTCGCATTTACAGGCAACAAGTTTGAGTTCAGAATGTTAGGCTCATCCTCCTCTGTTTCCTGCACAAATGTAGTACTTAACACCGCTGTTGCCGAGGAATTAAAGCAGTTTGCGGATACACTTGAGGCGGCAGAGGACTTTGAGGAAGCCTTACACGAGCTTATCAAGAAGACCATTACCGAGCATAAGCGCATTATCTTTAACGGAAACGGATATGACGACGCGTGGATCGCAGAGGCGGAAAAGAGAGGACTTCTTAACCTCCGCACAACCCCCGACTGTCTGCCCTATTCGATTAGTGATAAGAACATTAAGCTCTTCACCTCCCACAATGTTTATTCCGAAACCGAAATGCGTGCGAGATACGAAATTCTTTCCGAAAGCTACTGCAAGACCCTTAACATTGAGGCTCTTACAATGATTGATATGGCTAAGAAGGATTATCTGCCCGCGGTAAGCCGTTATTCACACGAGCTTTCCGACACTATTATTGCGAAAGCCGCCTGCGGCGATGTTGACAGCACATATGAAAAGGAGCTGCTCGCTAAGATAAGCAAGTTAAACACCGCCGCCTATAAAAAGGTTCAAAAGCTTGAGGAGGCTACCCTTAAGGCTAAGGAAATAAACGATACCACAGCGCTTTCAATGTTCTATAAGGACAGCGTGTTCTCGGCTATGAGCGAGCTTAGAATTGCGGTTGACGAGCTTGAAACAATGGTTCCCGCCGCAAGCTGGCCCTATCCGTCCTACGGCGATATGCTCTTCAGCGTAAAATAAATTCAGGTCACAAGCCGCCGTGTAAAAACGGCGGCAGACAATAAAATTTTTAAAGGGATGATTTTTATGGATTCAACAATTATGGAAGCCATCTCCGGTGAAGTCTTCGGAGTTTGGTTTTTAATCGGTGCGGCATTGGTATTTTGGATGCAGGCAGGCTTCGCAATGGTAGAAGCCGGCTTTACAAGAGCTAAAAATACCGGTAACATTATAATGAAGAACCTTATGGACTTCTGTATCGGTACCGTGGTCTTCGTTCTCATCGGCTTCAGCCTACTGTTAGGCGAGGATGTCGTAGGACTTATCGGCAAGCCCGGGTTCGACATTTTCACAGCATATTCGGACTTTGATTTTTCAAACTTCGTATTTAACCTTGTTTTCTGCGCTACAACCGCCACGATAGTTTCGGGCGCTATGGCAGAAAGAACAAAATTCCTTTCCTACTGCATTTATTCGGGCGTTATCTCGGCTCTTATCTACCCGATTGAGGCTCACTGGATTTGGGGCGGCGGCTGGCTTTCACAGTTAGGCTTCCACGATTTCGCCGGCTCCTGCGCTATACATATGGTAGGCGGTATCTCCGCTTTAATCGGTGCAAAAATCTTAGGGCCGCGTATCGGTAAGTTTAAAAAGGACGGAAAGGGCAAGATCGTAAAGGTAAACGCCTTCCCCGGTCACAGCATTGCTTTAGGCGCTTTAGGCGTATTCATTCTCTGGCTCGGCTGGTACGGCTTCAACGGTGCGGCTTGTACCTCAATAGAGCAGTTAGGCTCTGTATTCCTCACCACAACCGTTGCTCCTGCCGTTGCGACAGTTGTATGTATGATATTCACCTGGATTAAATACGGCAAGCCCGATGTTTCAATGTGTCTTAACGCTTCCCTTGCGGGTCTTGTAGCGATTACCGCACCCTGCGATGTTACAGACGCTTTAGGCGCTTCGATAATTGGCGCGGTTGCGGGACTTCTCGTAGTATTCGGCGTATGGCTCCTTGACCACAAGCTCCACATTGACGACCCTGTAGGCGCTGTTGCAGTTCACTGTATGAACGGTATCTGGGGTACTATAGCGGTAGGTCTTTTCGCTACCGACA
>JAXJVI010000033.1:0-2874 GCA_036308615.1 Acutalibacteraceae bacterium
ATCACAGGGAGCTGATCGCGGCGGGAGCAACCCACGCTTTTGCGGCGGCAGCGGGCTTTATTGCCGCGCGGGCGGCGGTTGCGGACAAGCTCTTACCCTTCGGGTTATCTTTGTCGGCGGGAGCTTCGCTTACATACACCCCCGCGGCGGCAATAGGGGTCTTTTTAGGATACTTTATTCCCGCGCTTGATACGGGCGGTTTTCGGTATATAGCGGCAATGTTCGCTATAATCGCCATAAAGCTGTTATTAAGCGGATATAAAAGGCTGACGGAAAATCCTTTCTTTTTAAGCTTTATATGCCTGCTTGCAAGCTTTTTAACCTCGGCGGTAACTCTCAGCGGGCTTAATTTCAGCTTTCTAAATGTACTTGCAGAATCCCTCCTTGCGGCGGGCGGAACATATTTTATAAGCCGCTGCTGTCATTCGATACCGAAAGCAGTCAGCGGACTTAACGCGGAGGAGCTTGTTTCACTTTTCGCAACCCTTAGCATTATTCTCACGGGCATTAACGGCTTTAACCTTAACGGTATTTCTCTCGGTCACATACTCGGCATAGCTCTTATCCTTACCGCGGCAAAATACGGGGGTACGCTTTCGGGCGCCGTTTGCGGCACAACCGTTTCCCTGTCCCTTATTTTAAGCGGCACATCGGGTGAAATAGCCGTGATTTACGCCTTTATCGGGCTTATAGCGGGCGTATTTTCCTCCTTCGGCAAATACATCCAGGTGGCAGTGCCTCTTATTTTCAGCCTTACAGGCTCTGTAACCACTGGCAACCCTATACTTATCGCCGCAACCGTTATTGAAACGGCGCTGGGCTCTGCCCTGTTTTTAAGCTTGCCGAGACGCCTATCCGTACACATAAGCCGACTTTTTTCGGTGTATCCAAAGCTTGTAACCCCCGATGGGTTTAAAAAATCGCTTTCTATGAAGCTTAATGCTGCGGCAAGCGCGCTGTGCGATGTTTCCGAGACCGTTGACCAGGTTTCCGCCGAGCTTTCAAAGATCAACTCCCCCGATTTCGGCACGGTTATCACCGCTATTGAACAGGACGCCTGCGCGGGCTGTAAGCTTAGAATTCATTGCTGGGAAAGCCGCCGCGACAGCACGGTTGAAGCGATACTCGGAATGACAAAGGCAATAAAGGAAGGCTCAAGAACACCCGAAAACGGCGCGCCCGAAGAGTTTCGGGGCAGATGTCTTAGGGTCTCCCAGGTTGCTAACGCCGCCTATAAGCGATATTCCGACTACACCTCACGCATTGCCGCCGAAAACCGCATTGACGAGGTGCGTTCGGTGGTGTCCGACCAGTTTGACGGCATATCCTACATGCTGTCAGAGCTTGCAAATGACCTTGAAAAGGACGGAAAATTCGATAACTCCACCGCCGGGAAAGCCTCCGCAGCGCTTAAAAATCTCGGAATCAATACAGAGGAATGTACCTGCAAGGTTGATAAATTCGGCAGAATGAGCCTTGAAATGAAGGTGAAAAAGCATCCTGACGGGGTGATAAACAAATTACAGGTAATGAAGCTTTTATCTATTGTTTGCGAAAGGGATTTTGACCCTCCCGCTATTAATGCGGCCGGCGACAGTGTATTCATTACCCTTAATGAACACGCCGCAATAAGGGTTGATGTGGGGGTAGAACAAAAATGCGCCTCCGACTCGGCAATGTGCGGCGACGCTTACAGGTATTTTTTTGACGGAAAGGGGCATTTTATTATGATTCTTTCCGACGGTATGGGAACAGGCGGAAGAGCGGCGGTTGACGGCGCTATGGCTTCGGGGCTTATGAGCCGTCTTATAAAAGCAGGCTTCGGCTACGACTGCTCCCTTAGAATCCTTAATTCCTCAATGCTTTTTAAATCCACCGATGAATCCCTTGCTACGGTGGATATTGCAAGCATAGATTTGTTTACAGGTCAGGTCGAGCTTTACAAGGCGGGCGCCGCGCCAACCTTAATAAGGCGTTCGGGGCGAACGGGAAAGGCGGAAAGCACCTCCCTACCCGCGGGTATTCTGCGTGAGATAAGCTTTGACAAGGCGGTTGTTAAGTGCAAAATCGGGGATATTGTGGTGCTGATGTCGGACGGAGCCTCGGTTGAGGGAACCGACTGGATCAAGGGGGAAATCGAAAACTGGAGCGACGGCACAGCAGAAGAGCTTGCAGAGCGCATATGCGAGGGAGCAAAACGCCGCCGCAGCGATAACCACAATGATGACATAACAGTTATGACTGCGATTCTCAAAAAATCGGTATAGAAAAAGCCTCCGGCAAAAAGTCGGAGGCTTAACTGTTATGATGAATAAAGCTCTTTTATTAAAGAAGGCTTCTGTAAAGCTCGGCGATTTCCGCTTCGCTTGTTTCTCTCGGGTTACCGGGACGGCAAGCGTCCGCATAAGCGGATGCGGCAAGGGCGGGAATATCCTCTTCCTTAACTATACCCTTTAAGGTGGTGGGGATTCCTACATCCTCGGCGAGCTGACGGACAGCGTCAACAGCCGCCTTGCGGTACTCAGCCTGAGTCATAGAGTCAACACCCTCTACGCCCATAGCCTTTGCAATATCCTTATACTTCTCGCCCGTGTACTCGGCATTATAAGCCATAACGGTGGGAAGAAGGATTGCGCAAGCCTTGCCGTGAGGAGTGTCATAATAAGCCGACAGAGTGTGAGCCATAGAGTGGTCAACGCCCAAGCCTACATTGGAGAAGCCCATTCCCGCAACATACTGACCGAGAGCCATACCGTCGCGGCCTTCCTTGCCGTTCTTGACAGCGTCGCGAAGCGAGCGAGCGATAATCTCAATAGCCTTGATATGGAACATATCGGAAAGCTCCCAAGCGCCCTTAGTTATGTAGCCTTCAAT
>JAXJVI010000034.1:0-7534 GCA_036308615.1 Acutalibacteraceae bacterium
ATCCTCCCGTGTGCATAAAATGAGGGGTCTTATAAAAATCCCGCGTTTAGGCGGTATTCCGCAAAGACCATTAAGCGCAGAGCCTCTTGTAAGGTTAAAAAGCAGGGTTTCAAGGTTATCGCTTGCGGTGTGCGCGGTTGCGACCGCGCCGCGTCCTACCCGAGAGAAAAAGTCATACCTTACCTCTCTTGCGGCAAGCTCGGTGCTTAATTTTCTTTCCCGCGCAAAGGTTGGAACATCAATCCTCTCGCAAAAAAGCGGTACGCCTAATTTTTCGCACTGTTTTTTTACAAATTCCTCGTCCCGAAGCGCCTCTTCTCCCCTAATCATATGGTTAAGGTGAGCCGCAAAGAGATTAATACCGAGCTTTTCTCTGAGATTAAACAGCGCATATAAAAGGGACATTGAGTCCGCCCCGCCCGAAAGGGCAACGGTAACCTCTTTTGTGTTATCGAGCAGAGAAAACCGTTCTATCGCCGTCAAAACCGATTTTTCCATTATCTGAACACATCCACCGAGGTAAATCTTGTAAACTGACCGTCCCAATGCAGGTCAACCGTGCCGATTTCGCCGTGACGGTTTTTTGCGACAATGCATTCTGCTCTGGTTTCGTCGCTTCTGTCCTCATCGTCCGACTTTTCGTTGTCATAATACGCTTCACGGTAGAGGAAGAGTACAATATCGGCGTCCTGCTCGATAGAGCCCGACTCTCTAAGGTCGGAAAGGGCGGGCCTGTGGGATTTTCCCTTAGTTTCGGTACCGCGGGAAAGCTGGGCGCAGGCTATTACGGGCACCTTTAGGTCCTTTGCCATAATCTTAAGATTTCGGGTGATTTCCGAAACCTCCTGAACACGGTTTTCGGTGGAGCGCGCCGACTTCATAAGACCTAAATAGTCTACCACCACAAGGTCAAGCTGTTTCATTCGGCGAAGCTTTGCCTTCATTTCGGGAACGGTTATTGAAGAGGTTTCGTCGAAATAGATATTAGCCTTTGAAAGGGCGTCCCCCGCTTGGGCAAGCCTTGTCCACTCGTCATCGTCAAGCTCGCCTGTTCTTAATTTTTCGCTCTTAATGCCCGCTTCGCTTGAAAGCATACGCTGTGCCAACTGGTCTCGGGTCATTTCAAGGGAGAAAAAGCATACGGTTTTCCCCGTATTCATAGCGACATTTCTTACAATATTAAGGGCAAAGGAGGTTTTACCCATACCGGGACGCGCGCCCAAAATTATAAGGTCGGACTTATTAAGACCAGTTATCATTTTATCAAGCTCGCCGATACCGCAGGGTATGCCGACATAATCAGCCCTTGTCTCGGGGTCCGCCATTTTAGAAAGGCGGTCATAGGTCTCGTTCTCGATAACGCTCTTAATGTGGGTAAGACCGCTTATCTCCCGCCCTTGGCGTATTTCAAAAATACGCTGTTCGGCGTTGTCTATCAGTCTGCCCGAGTCTAATTCGTTTTCGTTTATGTCCTTAATAATATCCTGCGCGGCGGTCATAAGCGAGCGGGCATAATACCGCTCCCTTATTATCGCGACATATGTAAGCACATTTGCCGCCGAGGGAACGGTTTGGACAAGCTGTGTTAAATATGCCTTGCCGCCCGCCTCGTCATAAACGCCGTCACTCTTTAACTTTTCAAGCAGAGATACAAAATCTATGGTCTGGCTAAGCTCGTACATAGCCGACATTACAGAATATATTTCCCTGTGCTGAGGGATGTAAAAATACTCCGTTTTCATTTGTACGGCGATTTCGTTTAAGCATTGCGGGTCTATTATAACAGAGCCCAAAACCGCCTGCTCCGCCTCGACAGAATAAGGAAGCCTTCCTCCCTCAAGGTCGTAAATAAGCTTTTCGTCAGCCATTTTTTACTCCGACACCTTAACGGTGATTTTTGCCGTCACGCCTTGATATAGCTTTATTTCAGCTGTATATTCGCCGAAATTCTTAATATCGGCTACATTCATTTTTTTGCGGTCGATTTCTATACCGAGCTTTGCCTTTATCTCGGCGGCGATTTCCTTTGAGGTAACCGAGCCGAAAAGCTTGCCGCCCGCACCCGCTTTAGCGGTAATACTTACGGTTTTTCCGTCAAGCTTCGCGGCGGTTTCCTTTGCGGCGGCGATTTCCTCTTTTTTGTGATGCGCCGCAGACTCCTCGCGGTTTTTAAGCTCGTTTAAAGCCGCATTATCAGCCTCAATCGCTAATTTTTTAGGAAAAAGAAAATTCCTTGCGTATCCGTCCGAAACATTGCAAAGCTCGCCCTTTTTGCCTTTGCCCTTTACATCCTGTAATAATACTACCTTCATATTTTACACCCTTTCGACTAATCATACTTCCATAATAATCGGTAAAATCATAGGAGCTCTTCTCGTTTTGGTGCTGACAAAACGGGATACCCTATCCTTAATTCTGGTTTTTATGGTATTCCAGTCCCTTATACCTTCGTCATAGCAGCCCTCAAGTATATCGCACACCAGTTCGTATATACCGTGCATAAGCTCTTCGGATTCCTTGACATATACAAATCCGCGGGATACCACATCGGGACCCGCTACGACCTCGCGGGTTACGCTGTCAATCGAAACAGCGACGATTATTATGCCGTCATCCGCTAAATGCTTTCTGTCTCTAAGGACTATACTGCCTACATCGCCTACGCCGAGACCGTCGACAAGCACTCTGCCGGCAGGCACGGTTTCGGAAGACTTTAGGGATTTCTCCGAAACCTCGATAACGCTTCCGTTACCCGCTATAAGGATATTTTCCTCGGGTATACCCATCTGGCGCGCGAGTGATGCATGCTTCATAAGATGCTTTTGCTCCCCGTGAAGCGGAATAAAGTATTTCGGTTTTACAATGCTCATCATAAGCTTTAGCTCTTCCTGACAGGCGTGGCCCGAAACATGAACATCATACATTCTCTCGTAAACCACATTGGCGCCGCGCTTCATAAGCTCGTTAATTACCTTGCCCACAAGCTTTTCGTTGCCGGGTATCGGGGTTGCCGAAATAATAAACATATCCCCGGGGATAATTTCAACCTGCCTATGCTCAGAAAAGGCGATGCGGTGCAATGCGGAAAGGGGCTCGCCCTGACTGCCTGTGGTGATAATCACAAGCTCGCTTGGCGGATAATTCCTTATCATATCAATATCGATAAGTATATCCTTTGGCAGCTTTAAATAGCCAAGCTCCGAAGCAACGGTCACCACATTTATCATACTTCTGCCCGAAACCGCCACCCTGCGGCCGCACTTTGCCGCCTCATCTATAATCTGCTGAATGCGGTGTATATTAGAGGAGAATGTTGCGACTATTATGCGGTGCTCCTCTGCCTTTTTAAAGAGATTTGAAAGAGAATCGCCTACAATTTTCTCACTCGGGGTAAAGCCCGGTCTTTCGGCATTGGTAGAATCGGACATCAGGGCTAAAACGCCCTTTTTGCCAAGCTCGGCAAAGCGGCCTATATCGATAACATAATCGTCTATAGGGGTTGTGTCAATCTTAAAGTCGCCTGTCTGCACAACAGTTCCCGCGGGACAGGTTATAGCAAAGCCCACCGCGTCGGGAATTGAGTGGTTTACATGGATAAACTCAATTTGAAATTTTCCAAGCTTAATTACATCGCCGGGTTTAGCAACATTAAGCTTTGCGTCGGAAAGGAGCTTATGCTCCTTAAGCTTACCCTGAATAAGTCCTATGGTAAGGTTTGTGGCGTAAATCGGAACATTAAAATTCCTTAAAAGGTAAGGAATCGCACCTATATGGTCCTCGTGACCGTGAGTAACAACAAGACCCTTAATTTTATCCTTATTTTCGAGCACATAGGTGAAATCCGGAATTACAATATCAATTCCGGGAGTTTCCTCATCGGGAAAGGACATACCGCAATCCACAAGGAACATATCGCCGTCATATTCATAAAGGGTGATATTCTTACCGATTTCACCCAGTCCGCCCAAGGGTATAATTCTAAGGGGCTTAGCGCTCTGCCTGCCGCTGTATCTGCGGGTGCCGCCCGACGCCTTCTGCTTAGTGCCTGCATTCGTTTTCCGCGCCGCGGTATTACCCTTTGCGGGAGCGGTTCTGTGGGACGCGGGCTTTGGAGCCGCATTTCCCGACGCTGTTTTCTGCGCGGGTTTTCTATACCTTTGTTGTGTTTGCCTGCGAGCGGGTGCTGTACCTTCTTTCTTCTTATTATCTTTTTCGTTTGTTTCAGTCATTAAAAAGTTTTCCTCCGTATTAATTTTTGTTTATGTATGAAAATATATCGGTCAGCACAGCCGATATTAATACAATACTAATTTTACACATAAAAATACATAATATATTTTACATTCAAATGAGTATAATTGTCAAGAGATATTATTGACAATACCTAAATTTTATATTCAAAAAAGCCCCCTTATGCCCTATTGTTGCCAAGCCTTATGACCGTCGCATTAGAAAAATTGCACAAACCAAAGGCCCCCTTGCCTAAAGGGGGCTGTCGAGCGTAGCGAAACTGGGGGATAAATCTATCATCCGCAGTATATAGAAATTTAATCAAGCTTATATGTATTTATGGCTTTTCCCTTTATTCACGCCTAAAATTCCGCCTATTAGTGAGGAAAGCATTATAATTATAAAATGGAAAAGCGTATTAAGGGTTATTCCCCCGCTGTTAACTATAAGGGATACGAGGGTAATAAGCATAAAGGCTATTCCGCCTACAACCGTCCCCGCAAACAAGCCCTTGCTTCCCTGTCTTTTTGCCGTAAAAAATGCGGCGGCAAAGCACCCCAATGCTACCGAAAGCGTTGCAAAAACAGGAGCGTATTTGAAAGCCGCACCCGAAAGATACATAATAAGCGCAAAAAGCACGATAAATACAGCGGTTACAGCCGCCCCTATAATAAAGCCTAAAATATAGCTTAAATAACCCTTCTTATCCTTACCGTAAAGTGCGTCTTTGCCCATAAATAATCCCTCCCGAATAGTAAAGTATATTCAGGAGGGACAAAACATATTACGAATAGTTTTATTTTGAAGCGGTATCGTCGTGAACGGTCAGGTTAGACTGCAGAGCCCAGCGCGCCACGGTGAGCTTGCTGTGGTCGCTGTTTGATTCGATAACGATAGTGTCCTCCTTAAGAGAAATAACCCTGCCGTAAATACCGCCGATAGTGACTATTTCGTCCCCCACCATCAGGTTTTCGCGCATCTTCTTTTCTTCCTTCTGCTTTTTACGCTGAGGGCGTATAAGCAAAAGATACATCGCGCCGAAAATCACGGCAAGATATATAACCATAACGATCATACTCTGCATTCCGCCGCCCGATGCGGTAGTTGAAGCTTCAAGATTGTAGATATTAAAATTCATTTATATGCCCTCCAAATAGCTAATATGCCTATTATATCCTATTATTTAGTAATTTGCAAGAGAATTATATCCTTGTGGATAAAATTATTTCCTTTTCCGCCTTAAAACTGGCAAATTCGCCCCTGTCGAGGGCGTTCCTTATATCCTCCATAAGGTGATTGTAAAACCAAAGATTGTGCATTACCGTAAGCCGTTGAGACAGCATTTCCTGACTTTTCAGGAGGTGCCTTACATAAGCCCTGCTGTAATTTTTGCAAACGGGACAGCCGCACTCCTCGTCAATCGGCGACATATCGGTTTCGTATTTCTTATTGTTGAGATTTATAATACCCTTTGAGGTGAAAAGGTGACCGTGGCGAGCGTTACGGCTGGGCATTACGCAGTCAAAAAGGTCAACACCCCGTTCAACCGCGTTTAAGATATTTGCAGGGGTTCCCACACCCATTAAATACCGTATTTTATTTTGCGGCATATGCGGGGTTACGCACTCTATAATATCATACATAACTTCAGTAGGCTCGCCCACCGCAAGACCGCCTATGGCGTAGCCGTCAAGGTCTAAATCGGCAATTCGCTTCATATGCTCGACCCTAAGGTCTCTATAGGTACAGCCCTGATTAATACCGAAAAGCATCTGTTCGGGGTTGACGGTACCCTCCATACGGTTTAGCTCTGCCATTTTTTCCTTACAGCGAATAAGCCAGCGGGTGGTTCTTTCACAAGACTCCTTTGAATAGGAATGCTCAGCGGGATTTTCAACGCACTCGTCAAATGCCATAGCTATTGTCGAGCCTAAGTTCGACTGTATCGTCATACTTTCCTCGGGGCCCATAAAAATGCGTCTTCCGTCAATATGGGAGGCAAAGGTTACCCCCTCCTCGGCAATATTGCGCAGACTCGCCAGCGAAAAGACCTGAAAGCCGCCGCTGTCGGTAAGTATAGGTCCGTCCCAGGTTGTGAATTTATGCAGTCCCCCGCACTCTTTTATAATTCCGTCACCCGGGCGGATATGCAGATGATATGTGTTTGAAAGCATCACCTGACAACCGAGGGTTTTCAAATCCTCCGCCGAAACAGCGCCCTTTATTGCCGCCGCTGTCGCTACATTCATAAACGCGGGAGTCTGCACCGTGCCTCGGTTGGTGAAAAATTCGCCGCGGCGGGCACTTCCTTCTTGTTTCAAGAGTTTAAACATTTATTACCGATATATCTCCTTATTACAATGTTGATGTTAAATTAAATGCTTTGATATAACGCCCTGCATCCAAGGGATACATCGTTATAGGTTTTTTCAAAATTCCCTGTATACCAAGGGTCGGCAACACTTCGGTCTTCCCCCGCAAAGCTCAACAGCAAGGCTATTTTATTTTCAGGGTCGCCCCCGAAAAACTCCAGCATATCCCGTATATTACTTTTATCCATTCCGACTATATAATCGTAGTTATTGTAATCTTCTTTTGTGATCTTCCGTGCGTAATGCTGTGTAAAGGGTATTGCTCTGTCTATAAGCACCCTTCTTGTACCGTAGTGCATACCGTTCCCCTGTTCTTCATCGCTTGTTGCGGCAGAGGAAATGAAAAACCTATCCGCCGCGCCGTTTTCCGTGACAATATGTTTCATAATAAACTCCGCCATAGGCGAGCGGCATATATTCCCAAGGCACACAAAAAGTATACTTATTTTTTGCATAATAGCTTTTCCTTTAAAAACAGCGGTATTCTGATTCGGAATACCGCTATTACATTTAATCCTTCATTAACTTGACTTCGTCAAACACTTCGGTCGTTTTACCGTCGGGAGCTTTAGTTATCAGGCTCACCGCGACAATCGCGACAGACGCTAATATGAAGGCGGGCAAAAGCTCGTATATGTTTAGTATTGTATCCGCAAAAATCCTTGCAATAACATACTTCCAAACAAAGACCATAACGCCGCCTGTCACCATTCCCGCAAGGGCGCCCCATTTGTTCATTCGTTTCCAGAAAAGGGCAAACAGCACCACGGGGCCGAAAGCCGCGCCGAAGCCCGCCCAGGCAAAGGAAACCACCCTGAAAACAGAGCTGTTTTCGTTAAGTGACATAAATACAGCAATTACGGAAATTACGATTACCGAAATTCTGGCGGCGAGCATTGCCCTCTTTTCGGAAAGTTTGATACCAAAGAAAT
>JAXJVI010000035.1:0-1743 GCA_036308615.1 Acutalibacteraceae bacterium
GCACGATCGGCAAATTGCAGCGCTGACCGACCTCGTAGTCGTTCGGGTCGTGCGCAGGCGTGATCTTTACCACACCGGTCCCCTTTTCCATATCGGCGTGCTCGTCGCACACGATCGGGATCTCCTTGTTCAAAAGCGGCAAGATCACGTGGCAGCCGTGCAGGTGCTTGTAACGCTCGTCCTCCGCGTTGATCGCGACCGCCGTATCGCCGAGCATCGTCTCGGGACGCGTGGTGGCGATCTCGAGCATCTCGCCGGTTTCCTTTACCTGATAGAGGATATGCCAAAAATGGCCGTGCTGTTCCTCATATTCGACCTCTGCGTCGGAGATGGAGGTGATGCAGTGCGGACACCAGTTGACCATGCGGTTGCCGCGGTAGATCTTTCCGTCCTTATAGAGCTTGACAAAGACCTCCTTGACCGCGTCGGAGCAGCCCTCGTCCATCGTAAAGCGCTCGCGGCTCCAGTCGCAGCTGACGCCCAGCTTGCGCAGCTGGCGTGTGATCCTGCCGCCGTATTCGCGCTTCCATTCCCAGGCGCGCTCCAAAAACTTCTCGCGTCCCAAATCGTCCTTCGAAATGCCTTCCTTGCGCATTGTCTCCACGATTTTTGCCTCGGTTGCGATCGAGGCGTGGTCGGTGCCGGGCAGCCAAAGGGCGCAGTAGCCGGACATGCGCTTCCAGCGGATCAAAATATCCTGCAGCGTTTCGTCGAGTGCGTGACCGATGTGCAGCTGACCGGTGATGTTCGGCGGCGGCATGACAATGGTATAGGGTTGTTTTTCGGGATCGGCTTCGGCGTGAAAGTAGTTGCCCTTCATCCAGAAGTCGTAAATCTTGTCCTCAAATGAGGACGGATTATAGGTTTTTTCGAGTTCCTGTGCCATAATTACACCCCTTAATAATATATCAATATACAATTTCATATTATCGCATTTTTGCGCAGGTTTGTCAAGACTTCGCGCGCTTTTGGATTTTGCACCGAAACCGCCTTTTGATCACGGCGGCAGGCGCAGCAAAGCGAAAAAGGTATCGTTTTTTTGTACCTAATTTAATCATGACAGGCACAGCTTTTGGCATATAATCATCAAAAAGATTACAGATTCATTACATCTCTTGATTTTTCCGCCATTTTTTGGTATGGTATAAGGGCTGAATTTGAGGAGATGTAGAAGTTATGAAAACAAAGGTTATCAGTATTTTTGTTGCGGTATGCATGCTTTTGGCTGCGGCTGCGGTGAGCCTGACTGTGGCAAACGCCGCCGATGCAACGGCTGACGGGCAGACTTCTGTTTCCGAAACAGCAGCGCCGTAAGCAGCGCAGGGAAAAACAAAAATGTTGACCGTCGCGGTGACCGCATTCTTTTGACGATTGCGGAAAGCGGCGGCTTTTTTTTACCGGCATTTTACGGTCATCCCGTATTTTGTCAAAAAAACGCATAAAAGAACCCGGTTTGAACCCTATGCTTCAAACCGGGTTCTGATTCTTTTTGCGCCCTTATATCCCGAAAAACAGATGGCGCAACTTTTCATAGGTGCCCGTACATTTCAAAGCTGTACTATGGAAAAAATGGCAAAATAGTGATAAGATACATAAACTTTTAGAGTTTAAAAATTGAAATAACTACTTGGTTTTTTGGATAAAATGGTGTATAACATACATAATCATAAAATGGATAAGTGCAGTTTGTCTGTTTATAACAATCTAAAGTTGTTTTTTATAATAAAATGCTGTTAGAAGCTA
>JAXJVI010000036.1:0-4943 GCA_036308615.1 Acutalibacteraceae bacterium
ATTATATACGGTTTGTATATAAATTCGAGTAGTTATAGATGGGCAGGTTTATTCCTGATTCTTAGAGGTGAAATTAAAAACCTCGGAATCTCAAAGTCCTATATTTATTGTACAAGAGATAATAACAATGTAAGTGTAGGAGCTTTTGCGGCATGCACAAGAGGGGCTCTTCCGGCTAAAATCACCAACTGCTTCGTTGACGATACCGTACAAATGGCAGGATTCCATGTAGGCGGATTTGTAGGTGCATTGAATGAAGCAGGGGGAAAACTAATAATTGAAAATTGCCACTCAGAGGCAAAGCTTACACAGTATAAGTCGTCGTTTAAGTCTCCCGGTCAGTTTGTAGGCAAATACCGTATAGAATATAATTCGATTGACAATTTGGATATTAAAAATTCATACGCTGTAAGCGATTTTGATTTTGGTCCTGCTCCCTATACTGTAGGCAGTGATGTATATAAGCCCAACTTTACAAACTGCTACACCACAAATGCGGATTCAACCGAAACCGGTGTAACTATTCTTACCGAGGCTCAGATGAAGGGCGATAACGCAAAGACTAATATGAGCGGCCTTGACTTTGTCGGCACTGGAAATTCTGACCCGATATGGCGCGTTGTTCCGGGAGATTTCCCCGAATTGCAGGTATTCCCCGAGGTTCAGACCGGCCCTGCGGATCAGGAAGCCCCGCAGTTTGCAGGCGAAATCAGCTCAGTCGGCACAACAAAGACCTCTATAACCGTTACCTGGCCCGAGGCTACAGATAACATTACCCCCTCTGCGTTTATAAGCTACGAGGTATTCTGGTCTGAGTCTCAGATAGACGCGGGCAATGTAGCGGCTGCTACAAGCCTCGGCACCTATAAGTTTACACGCGAGGCTACACTCATCGGCACAGACACAAGCAAGGATTATTACTTCGCGGTCAAAGCCACCGATGAGTCAGGCAATGAAACCTTACTGTACGGCACAACCGGTCTTAAGTCCAAGGCTTCCGAAAACAATGTTTGGAGCGGCAAGGTTGCAGGCTACTATGAAGAGGGTACAGGTACTAAGGATGACCCCTTCGTCATTGTAAATGCAGAGCAGCTCGCTTACTTCGTTAAGAACGCTACTCAGGCTTCAACAGAAGGCAAGTATTTCGTAATTAAAAACGATATGATCCTTAACGATGTATCCGATGCCAACTGGAAGAATAATTCTCCCAAGCAGTGGATTTACGGTAACTATGCTATAACCGCAAGCACATTCTGCGGCCACCTCGACGCTCAGGGCCATGTTGTAAAGGGACTTTACAGCACAGGCTACGGTACAAGAGTAGGTCTTATTCCGGAAATTAAGCGTCACGCGGTGGTTGAGAATCTCGGCTTTGTAGACTCCTACATAGATATTGAAAATGAGTCCTCAACCGCTTATGTCGGTACTTTAGCAGGTATCTCCGGCGGTACAAACATTGTAGACGGCGATCCCGACAAGCAGGGCGTTCGCCTTATCAGGTGCTTCGTTGATGAAACCGTTGAGGTATACGGCACCCAGGGCGCGAATAACTCTGTATTCGCCGCAGGCTTGATCGGCGCTATCCAGCAGGGCCGCGGTGACGCAGCAAAGACAAGATACACCACCCTTACCGACTGCTATGCAGGCGCACATGTCGGCGGCTCAAGGCCCTTCGCCTTCGTCGGCGATACCTACTGCGAGAAGGACACTATGGTATTTGAAAGATGCTTTACCCACCTTCTCCAGACGAGCTTCTGCTTCAACTGGAATAAGGACGCTGTTAAGCTGGTTGACTGCTACTCTGCAGGCAAGACTGTAGATTATGTAGAAGAAGGCGTAACAACCCTTGAAATCATCAAGATGATCGGCAAGGACGCCTACAAGGCTTTAGATAAGCTTTCTTATAACGACGTTTGGGTAACCACCGAAAACGGTTCACCGATGCTTAAGGTGTTCACAACCGGCAGAACTGCTGATGAATACGAACCCTTCGCATTAAACCGTCTCCCCGTTACCGTTACATTCGCAACAAACGGCGCGGATGAAATTGAGCCTATGGTTGGCTATGTAGGCGATAAGCTCACCTTACCGACCATTACCCGTGAAGGCTACGAGTTCGAGGGCTGGTACCTCTACTCCGCTGATTCTTCACTCCCCTATCCCATCGACTTCTTCCCCTCCTTCGATCTCACACTCTTTGCTAAGTGGCGCGACCTTTCAACCCTTAGAGTTGATTTCGAGACATATCCATATATTGATCCGGGCGTTGACGGTCTCGGTGAGGACTACGCTTGGTACCGTCCCGGTGTTGAGGGCTACAACGCTATCTATGTTCACACCGGCGGACGCAGCTTGCATAGATTAGGTCAGCTCGATTCCGAGCAGAGCTTCCAGCTATTTGATGTTGATTCAAATAAGCTTGAGGTCGGCAAGAAGTATGAGCTTACACTTTGGGTCTATGCAGACAAGGTTACAAGCGGCAAGATCATGCTTGAATCCTCCGACAGACTTAAGATTTCACAGAAGTCTACAGTTATCGGCGACATCGTTGATGTAACAGCCCTTAAGGTAGGCGAGTGGCAGCAGGTTAAATGCACATTTACTGCACAGAACCCCTATGTTCTTATCCGTACATCAGGCTCCAACAGCCTCTACTTCGATGATATTTCCATCTACGAGAAGGGCGTAGGCACCTTACCTGTTACCGATACTAATACCAATACCAATACCGGCAACAAGACTGACGCTTCTTACGATTCCGAAACCAAGACCGGCGAGAGCAACGCGATTGTAATAGGCTTCGTTGTATTAGCTGCTTCGGCCTTGATGATGGCAGTAGTTATTCTTCTTAAGAAGAAACAATTCAGAGGAGAAAAGTAAGCTATGGATTTAGAAAATAAAGGTTACAAGCTTGTCTGGAGCGATGAGTTCGACGGCGATAAGCTGGATTCCTCAAAATGGACGCTTAGGGCGGATATGGCTTGCCGCTCCGACCTAGCCCTTTGCGGCGAGGAAAACCCCGAGGTTATGCGTTTAGAGGACGGAATGTTAAAGCTTAATGTTATCAAAAACGCAGACGAAAACGAAAAGCAGTACTCAACCTGCTATTCGGTTACCACATTTAACAAAATGAGGTTTAGGTACGGGTATCTTGAAATATCCGCAAGAGTTCCCTATATGCAGGGATCTTGGCCCTCCTTCTGGCTTAAATCTCTTGCCGATGATATTTGCCCTACTCCAAAGGCCGATTATATGGTGGAGATTGATGTTTTCGAGGTTTTTTCAACCGTCGATACCGCTGTCCCGAATCTTCATAAATGGTATGGGCGTAATGTTACACTCCCTAACGGATATGAGGTTAACCATACGCAGGGCGGCGATTTGCTTGATAAATCCCTTGAAAAAAAGCCGTATGTATTTAAGGATACAACCAATCTTTGCAATGAGTATCACACTTATGGCTTTGAATGGACGCCCGAGTACATGGCGATGTCGATTGACGGTGAGGTATATTGCACCTACGATATTAACAGTAATTATGACGACTATAGCGATATGAGCGGTTTCCATGACACATTATATGTTTTGTTTAATAATCATATTTTTACAAACAACAGTCCATGGTTACCCAAGGGCAGTGCGATAGATGAACGCACAACATTCCCGATTAATTACTGGATTGATTATATTCGTCTTTATCAGAAGGATGAATACGGCGATTTGTATTTAGGTTAAAACGCAGCCGCGTTGAGATGTTAATAACTTCTGCGCCCGGCGTAATGGGTAAACGGATTGCAGGTTTAAAACATCTTAAACGCGGCTTGTTTATATTGTAGTTCCTTTGCAAAGTTTGGAGGATACGGGCTTAGCAGAAGCTTTTACAGAATCCCACCACCGCCGTTCGGCGGTCCCCCGTCTCGGCTGCCGCCTCGGTCGGTGCTCTTGGACTTCGTCCAATGGTTGCCATCGGCAACCCGCACCCTTTAGGCAAGGGAGGCTAATTTAACCAAAGGCCCCTTCCACCCTTTAAGGCCCCCAAGCCTTACGGGGGCTGTCACGGCTTGCCGTGACTGGGGGATACGGTCTAGCGTCTAGCGTCTATAGTCTAGCGTCTAACTATAATAGAGCTTTGCTTTTATCAAAAATCATCATACACTGTGAGGTCATTTTATGAACGAATTTATTATGCACAGACACCCTGCAAACCCGCTTATTAAGCCGGAGGATTTTCCGGTTCCCGCAGACAGTGTAATGAACTGCGGTCAGGCAATGTATAAGGGCAAAACCGTACTGCTTGTCGCCGCTATTTACCGTGGACTGGTAAACGGCAAAAAAACGGGAATACACGTTGCAATGAGCGAGGACGGAATTAATTTTGAAATCGACCCGAACCCGCTTTGTAGCGGAACAGACTTCGGCGGCGACTATATGTTTTATGACGGCTGGGTTATCGATCCGCGCCTTACCCAAATAGGCGACGAGTATTACATCTGCCGCCCCGGTTCGGGAGCATTAGGCCCCTGCGCTCTACTCGAAAAGACAACCGATTTTAAAACAACCGAATTTTTGGGTTGCATTGCTTTGCCGCCTAACCGCGTTCCCTGCATCTTCCCTGAAAAGATCGACGGCAGATATGTAAAGCTTGACCGCCCCTCTTTCGGAAGCGGAAAGGGCTGCGGTGAGATATGGATTTCCTATTCTCCCGATATGCTCCATTGGGGCGAGTACAAGCCGCTTTTAAAGCCGGGCTTTGCTCCGCAGTTTGATTTTAAGATAGGCCCCACGGTTCCCGCTAAGACAAGCAAGGGTTGGCTTGAAATAATCCACGGCACCTGGAACACCTGCGCAGATACACGCTATTCGATAGGCGCTGTACTCCTTGACCTTGAAGACCCGTCAAAGATAATAGGTCATTGCAACAGCTGGATTTTAACACCCCAGGC